>JBPYDY010000368.1:0-10501 GCA_051986155.1 Methylocella sp. | reverse complement strand
TGGAGTCTTGAGCGGTGCTTCCAGCGATTGACGACATTGCATGCTGCGCAATCTTCCTTGACCTCGACGGGACGATCGTTGAGCTTGTCGAGCATCCCGACGCGGTGCGTGTGGAGGCTTCAACATTGCAGCTGTTGACGCGGCTCCGCGACAAAACGGGCGGCGCTCTTGCGGTGATATCCGGCCGCGAGATCGCCCTCATCGATCTCCTGCTGCGCCCTCTCGTCTTGCCTGCCGCCGGTGTGCACGGCTTGCAGCGGCGTGACGCGGCTGGCATTGTTCATCACCAAAATACTTCCGACATCCGGTCCGTCACATCGAAGCTCAGGAAGATCATCGGCGAGGAAGCCGGTATCATCATAGAGCAAAAGCCCGGTGCTGCCGCGCTTCATTACCGGTTGCGCCCCGAACTCGAACGGCGGTGCTGCGAGATTGCCGAGGAAATCGTGCGGAGCCGGCCCGATCTACGGCTTCTCCGGGGGAAAATGGTGTTCGAGATTCTGGAAAAAGGCGCCGGCAAGGGAAGCGTGATCGAGGCGTTCCTTTCGGAACCGCCGTTTTTGGGCCGCAGGCCGATTTTTGCTGGCGACGATGTGACGGACGAATCTGGGTTTTCGGCCGTCAACGCGCTCGGAGGATTGTCCATCAAAGTGGGTGCAAACAACACCGCTGCGCTGTTCCGGGCAAGGGATGTGGACGAATTGCGCGGCTGGCTCTCCAAGCTTGGGGGAGAGACCTTGCAGGGAGCAATCCGATGAGCGGACTTGACCTTGGCGTCGTCGGAAACTGTTACATTGCCGCGCTGGTCGACCGCAACGCCAGCGTGGTCTGGTGTTGTGTCCCGCGCTTCGACGGAGACCCAGTCTTTCACTCTCTGCTTGGCGGTCCGAAGGGAGCGGAGGAAGACGGCGTTTTCGCCATCGAGATCGAAGATCATGTTCAGAGCGAGCAGCGTTACGAACCCAATACCGCTGTCCTCGAAACAACGTTGCACGGAAAACACGGATCAATGCGGGTGACGGATTTTGCCCCGCGTTTCTTTGTGCGCGACCGGATGTTTTATCCGCAAATGCTCGTGCGGAGACTCGTTCCTATCTCCGGCAGTCCCCGCGTGCGGCTTCGGGTGCGGCCGCGCTTCGACTATGGCGCGACCGCGCCGGCCCTCACCTTTGGCTCGCATCATATCCGTTACGTCGGCCCGAACACGACGTTGCGCCTCACGACCAACGCCCCGATCGATTATGTCCGCGAGGAAACGTTGTTTAATCTGTTTCGCCCGATCGACTTCATCCTTGGCGTCGACGAAACATTGAGCGAGGGCATTGCGCAGATGGCCCACGGCTTCGAGCAACGCACGCGGGACTATTGGCGGCACTGGGTGCATCGGCTGGCAATTCCGTTCGAGTGGCAGGACGCGGTGATTCGCGCAGCCATCACCCTTAAACTTTGCACTTATGAGCCAACCGGCGCGATCGTCGCAGCGTTGACGACCAGCATTCCGGAGTCCCCCGATTCAACGCGTAATTGGGACTACCGCTACTGCTGGGTGAGGGACGCCTATTTCGTCGTCCGGGCGCTCAACCGGCTCGCCGCCGTGCGCAAGATGGAAAACTACTTCGCCTGGCTTATGAACATCGTATTTTCGGCGAGCCAAAATCATATCCAACCAGTGTATGGCGTCGGACTCGAATCCAATTTGCCCGAGAAAATCATAGCCTCATTGCCAGGTTATCGCGGCATGGGTCCGGTTCGGGTCGGAAACGATGCCTATACCCATAACCAACACGATAGTTACGGCAATGTCGTGCTGGGCGTGGCACAGGCATTCGTCGACCGGCGGCTTCTGTCGCCCCCAACCCGCATCGATTACCTTCGCCTCGAAGAGATGGGAAACAAGGCACTTGGGGTGTTTGACAAGGCCGACGCCGGCATATGGGAGCTGCGTTCGCGTGCACACGTCCACACGACTTCGGCCGTAATGTGCTGGGCGACGGTCGATCGGCTCGCGGTGATCGCCGATTGCGTCGGCGAGCCAGAGCGCGCTCGGGACTGGAGGACGAAAGCGGATCAGATCAAGCAGACGATATTGGAACGGGCGTGGTCACAAAAACGACAGACGTTTGTGGATTCTTTTGATGGCGAGCATCTCGACGCTGGCGTGCTGCTGATGGCCGAGGTCGGTTTTTTGGAGCCAAATGATCCACGCATGGGGCAGACCGTGAAGCAAGTCGAGAGAATTCTCGGCCGCGGGCCGCACGTCTTGCGCTATGAGGCGCCTGACGATTTTGGGCTGCCGCAGACCGCCTTCAATACCTGCTCTTTCTGGCGCGTCGACGTACTGGCGCGCATGGGGCGCGTCGATGAGGCGCGCGATTATTTTGAACGGTTACTAACCTGCCGTAACCCTCTCGGCATGATGTCGGAAGACGTCGACATCGCAAATGGCGAAGCATGGGGGAACTATCCGCAAACCTACTCCATGGTGGGAATAGTCAATTGCGCGATGCGCCTGTCTCGATCTTGGGAGAAAGCGATATGAGACGGCTCGTGATTGTGTCAAACCGCGTTGGTGACCCTGAATGCGAAGTGACCGGTGGGCTCACGGTGTGTATTCTCGATGGCCTGCGCGAGCGGGGTGGAATGTGGTTTGGCTGGAATGGAGAAATCGTAGCTGCCGAGGACGGCATCGGAGTCTCCTGCACGCGATATGGCAATGTGATCCTCGTTACCATGCCGCTAACCGAAGAAGAATATCAGGAATATTATCTCGGTTTTTGCAACGGGGCGCTATGGCCCGTTCATCATTACCGGTTGGACCTCGCGCGGTTTACCCAAGAAAGCAGTGACGCGTACCGGAGGGTCAACGAACGCTTTGCCGAAGCGCTCGCGCCGCTGCTCAACCGCGACGATATCATTTGGGTGCATGATTATCACCTCATTCCGCTTGCCGCAGCTCTGTGGGCGCGCGGCGCACGCAACCGCATTGGATTCTTCCTTCATATCCCCTTTCCTTCGCCCGACATTCTCATGGCAATGCCCGAGCATGAATGGCTGATGAATGCCATCACCCGGTATGACGTAGTCGGTTTTCAGACCAAGACAGATCAGGCGAACTTTTGCCGCTTCGTATGCGAGCACATGGGGGGCGAGATGGTCCGCGGCGAGGTTTTACGCGTTGCGGGAAATACACTGTTGGCGGCGGTCTTTCCAGCTGGCATCGATGTCGATTCTTTTGCCGCGATGGCGGCAACCCCCGAGGCGGAAGAACGTATAGAGTGGCTGCATCGCTGCGGCGAGGCGCGGGTGAACATTATTGGCGTCGATCGCCTCGATTATACGAAGGGCTTGCCCGAGAGATTGCGTTCGTTCAAGCGGCTGCTCGAACTCTATCCGCAGAATTGCAAGGCGGTTACCCTGATGCAGATCGCGCCGCCGACGCGCGAAGAGGTCAAGGCTTATGCCGATATTCGCCGCGAGCTGGAAGCGCTTTCGGGCGAGATCAACGGGCAGTTCGGCGACTTCGATTGGACCCCGGTGCGTTACGTCCACCGTAATGTGCCGCGTAACACGCTCGCCGCGCTCCTTCGCGGCAGCCAAGTCGGTCTGGTTACGCCGCTGCGCGACGGCATGAATCTCGTCGCCAAGGAGTACATCGCAGCGCAGGATAAGGCAAATCCTGGCGTTCTCGTGTTGTCGCGCTTTGCGGGCGCTGCGGAAGATCTGGAGGAGGCACTGATCGTCAATCCCTACGATGCAGATGACGTCGCGCATGCCATGCAACGCGCGATCGAAATGCCGCGTGAGGAGCGCAGGGCACGCCATGCCGCATTGCTCAGCAGGGTCCGGCAACACGACGCGGGCAACTGGATGGGCAGTTTTCTGCGCGCCCTCGATGCGCCGGCCCATCCGCTGGCCGCCTGACCGCGCTCGTCCAAAGCGCGATCATCGCAACGCCAGGAAAAACGCCTTTAGCATCTCAGCCGCCTCGCCTTCGCGGATGCCGCCGTAGATTTCGGGCGCATGATGGCAGCATGGCTGAGCGAATAACCGCGCTCCGTGCTCGACCGCGCCGCCCTTGGGATCGGGCGCGGCAAAATAGACGCGTTTCAGCCGGGCAAAGGAAATCGCCGCCGCGCACATTGCACAAGGCTCTAGCGTCACATAGATGTCGCACCCGGCAAGCCTTTCGGACGATTCTACGAGGCAGGCCCGGCGGATTGCGACAATTTCCGCATGTGCCGTGGGATCCCGGTCCGCCAAGGTTTGATTGCCCGCCCGCGAAATAATCGCCCCATCGCGAGCGATCACGGCGCCGACCGGCACCTCGCCGCGCTTCCCTGCGGCACGTGCCTCAAAAAAAGCGCAAGACATCGGATCGGCGCGGGAATCGCGGTTTTCCGTGCTCTTCTCCACGTAAACGAAACACCCCAAAGTGAAATGCGCACCAAGACCTAAATTTATTGGGGCAATAACGGCAACGCGCGATTACGCCATTTTGGGCGCTCCCCGAAGGACTTCGAGAAGCGCCGCTTCAAGTTCCTGCTTCCTGAAAGGCTTTTGCAACACGGTGTGCCAGCGGTACTCCTCCGGTATCGCCTGAGCGCCGTAGCCCGTTGCAAACAGGAACGGTATCTTGCGGCGTTCGAGTTCATCCGCGACGGGATAGCTCGCCTCCCCTTCGAGGTTGACGTCGAGAATTACCACATCCAAGTTTTTTACCTCGATTAATGTTAGCGCAGTGTCGACGCGGGCCGCAATCTCGGTAACATGGCACCCCAACTCAAGGAGAAAGTCCTCGAGCAGCATTGCAACAATTGCTTCGTCCTCGACGATTAGGACGCTGCAATTTTGCAAAGCGGTTTTCTGCTCTCCTTTGCTGGCCACGCTTTTTACAAACGGTCTAAAGTTGCGGGAAGCCAGGCGTCGATCGTGCAAACGAGCCCCTTCGGATCGAACCGGAGGCTGGCGTTGCCTGCCAATTCGCGTCCCAAACTCTCAATAAGCCGGGAGCCAAAGCCGCGTTTCTTTGGTATGGTAACGGGCGGGCCGCCGTGCTCGCTCCAGAGGAACTGCAGCCGCCCCTGTTCGGGTGCGCTCCAGGTAATTTCGACCTTTCCCGCGTCAATTTTCAAGGCGCCATGTTTGAACGCATTTGTGCAGAGCTCATGGAGCGCCATCGACCAAGAAGCCACATTATTTGCTGGAATGCGTACAACAGGCCCGTCGATCACGAGCCTGTTCTCCGGCCCCTTCGCACAGAGAGGAGCAAGCGTTTGGTCGACAATTTCCCGCAGATCCATCCCTTTCCAATTTCTCTGCATGAGCAAATCATGCGCGCGGGAGAGCGCCACAAGCCGTTCGCTAAATGTCTCGAAATATTCCCTTGGCAAGGTCCGCATCGACTGGCTTGCAATCCCCTGAACTGTCGCAAGCGTATTTTTCACCCGGTGGTTGAGCTCGTTGAGCAAAAGTTCCAAATGCTCTTCAACTCGTTTCTGCTCCGAGATATCGGTGAGCGCGCCAAACCATCGAAGCACCGCTCCCTGATCGTCCTTCATCGGCTGGACACGCGAGAGGAATGTACGAAAACTTCCATTCGCCGCCTTAATCGGAAACACCATCTCGAACGCCTCGCCCGTCGCGATGGCTCCGGTCCAGCGTTCCATCACCGCAGGCAGCGCATCCGGGTCCATCACCGCTTGCCAACCCCAGCCAACGGCCTCCTCGGGAGTCATTCCGGTGTAATCATAGCACCTCTTATTGTACCAGTAGACCCACCCGTCAGGGTTCGCGAGCCACATGAGCTGCGGGACGAAATCAGCCAGTAATTGAAACTCTTTTTCGCCTTTCAACAGCCCATCTGGTTCCATGACAGCGCACTCTCGGCAAATCTGGCTGGAGCCGCCTAACGGGTCAGTTTGGATCAGCTCGACCGCGAAAATCCCAGAACCCAGTCCAGTAACCTATTTTGTTCACAACGATAAAGCCCGCAGAATTGCATTTCAAGACGGCCGCCCGCTGCCAAATCAAGCGCCTGACAGTCACAGGGGAGCACTAATTCCAATCTGCCAATTGTCTGCTATCAAAGAGCCATGGGTGAAGAAACTGGCCGAACAAAGCCTCGCCGCCGCGCTATAGCCCGAACCTCTTCCCTAAGAAGAGCGGGCCCAAGCTCTAAAGGCAGCCGGCAGCGCGCCGCCAAGCTCATCGCGCGGGCAGGGCTTTGCTCGCGGCGCGAGGCCGAAGTCTTAATCGGAGAGGGCCGAGTCGCCGTGAACGGCGCCGCGCTGACCAACCCTGCAGTTAATATCAAGCAGGACGATCAGATAACGGTCGACGGCAGGCCGCTTGCCCCTCGCGCCCGGACGCGGCTCTTCTTGTTCCATAAGCCGCGTGGCCTTGTTACAACCGCGCGCGACCCGCAAGGCCGGCCGACGATATTCGATTACCTTCGCGAAAATTGGCGGGAGGGGCCGCGCGTCGTCAGTGTCGGGAGACTCGACATCAACAGCGAGGGTCTTTTGCTGCTTACCAACGATGGCGGGCTCGCACGGATACTCGCGTTGCCGGCGACCGGCTGGATCAGACGTTACCGCGTGCGCGCAAGGGGGGGTACCAGTCAAGCAATCCTCGACGGGCTGCGGAATGGCGCGACGAGTGAGGGGGTAACTTATGCCGGCATCGAGGCAAAACTCGACCGCCTGCAGGGCGCCAACTGCTGGCTGACGATGGCTCTGCGCGAAGGCAAGAACCGTGAGATCAAGCGCGTGCTCGAATCAATCGGGCTTATGGTCAATCGCCTGATCAGAATTTCTTATGGGCCCTTTCAGCTCGGCGATCTCGGCCTCGGTGAGGTTGCGGAGGTGCGCACCCGCATGTTGCGCGATCAGCTTGGGCCAAAGCTCGCAACCGCCGCGGGCGCGGACTTCTCGAGCCCGCTCTTTGGCCCAAGCGAGCCCGAGGAGGCTGCCAGCAGCTTGGCCCTGGATCCGCGGAGCTCGCCCAAACCTCGTTTGCTGCCCCGTCCCCGCCCGATTGACCCGCCGGCTGCGGTAGGATCAAAATCTCCCCCCCGCCGCCGCAAGCATATCTCTGCCTCGCGCGCTGCGCGTGAGGAAAACTCAAAGTTGCGGAAACGGATCGCGGATGGCGAGACGGCGGATCGCGCCGGGCGAACGATTCCCGTGGAAAGACTGATCTTAGCCCAAATCGAGCCGGCGCAGGGCAAGCGGCGCAACAAGAAACCAGCCGGGTTTCGTGCGGGCGGCCCAACGGACAGCAGAGAGAATGCCCCGCCCCGGAGCCGGGACAAAACAGCGTTCAGCGGCAGAGCGGGACCCCGCACTGGCAGCCAAAAACCCCGCCGGCCGCGCCGCAAATCATGATTCGCGATGCGCATTATCGGCGGCAGATTGAAAGGGCGGGCATTGAAGAGTCCCGGGTCGGACCACGTGAGACCAACGGCGGACCGTCTGCGTGAAACAATCTTTAATATTCTGATCCACGCCTATGGAAACCCGATCGAGCGCGCCCGGGTGATCGACCTTTTCGCAGGGACCGGTGCGATGGGACTTGAGGCGCTGTCGCGCGGCGCGGGCTTTGCGCTTTTTGTCGAACAGGCAGCGGCAGCCTGTGCGATCCTGCGCGCCAATCTTCGAACGCTCGGGCTTGAATGCGCCGCCCGGGTTCTCCGGCGCGACGCGCGCAAGCTCGGGATTGCGCCGGAAGGAGAGAAATACAGCCTGATTTTTCTCGATCCGCCCTATGGGAGGGACCTTGCTCTGCCGGCACTTGCCGGTTTGCGGGAGGGGGGCTGGCTTGCCGAAAATGCGCTCCTCGTCATCGAGGACTCCGCCTCGGCAATGGTCCGGCTGCCGGACGGTTTTGCTTTGGCGGAAACGCGCCGGTTCGGCCCAGCGCAGGTCGCGCTCGCCTGCGTCGAGCGAGACTTGAACCCCGCCACCAGGCACAAAGATTGACACGAGCATCCCCTAATCAGGGGATGGCGAACTAACCGGGCGACGGCAGAATAGCGGAGAATTTCTGGCACCTAACAATTTTTCCCGGCGGCCGGAAGTGCTCCAGGTCGGGCAACGGGGGCGTTGCGGAGATGCCGCAACGGAGGCGGCGGCACTACAGGCCGCCGCCTCAGTCGCCTCTGAAAACTGACGGCACGGCTTTGAGCTGGCGCCGCGCCCCGTTTCGCCCCTTGCCCCAACACGCTGCAGCCGCTAAACGAGGTAGCAACCTGCTTCTTTTGCCGCCACGCGCGCCGGCCCTACGTGGGAGCCTGCCCGGCTGGCTGAGACCCGGCGGAGGAGAAGCGCAACCAACTCAAACCAGCTGGCGCTGCCCGCATCGGGTCACCCAGGAGAACCAATGGCATCTACAAACACCTACGCGCCCACGCGCGAGGACTTTGCGGCTTTGCTCGAACAAAGTTACGGCGAGGGCGAAGCTATTGAAGGGTCGGTTATTAGGGGTAAAGTCGTCGCGGTCGAGAAGGACGTTGCGGTCATCGATCTTGGCCTCAAAACCGAAGGCCGCGTGCCCCTCAAGGAATTTAGCGCCGCCGGGCGCGAGGGCACGGTGAAAATCGGCGACGAGGTCGAGGTTTATCTTGAGCGGATCGAGAACGCTCTCGGAGAGGCGGTGGTCTCGCGCGACAAGGCGCGGCGGGAGGAAAGCTGGGTCAAGCTCGAAAACGCCTTTGAAAACCAGGAAAAGGTTGAGGGCATCATCTTCAACCAGGTCAAGGGCGGATTTACCGTCGACCTCGATGGCGCGGTCGCCTTCCTGCCGCGCAGCCAAGTTGATATTCGGCCGATCCGCGACGTGGCGCCCCTCATGCAGACGCCACAGCCTTTCCAAATCTTGAAAATGGACCGGCGCCGCGGGAACATCGTTGTTTCGCGCCGTACCGTCCTCGAAGAGTCGCGCGCAGAGCAGCGCCACGAGATCGTCGCCAATTTGGCCGAGGGCCAAGTGATCGACGGGGTGGTGAAAAACATCACCGACTACGGCGCCTTCGTCGATCTTGGCGGTATCGACGGGCTTTTGCACGTGACCGACGTCGCTTGGCGGCGGGTCAATCATCCAACCGAAGTGCTGACGATCGGCCAGACGGTCAAAGTCAAGATCATAAAGATCAACCATGAGACCCATCGCATTTCGCTTGGGATGAAGCAATTGCTCGAAGATCCCTGGCAGAATATCGATGCCAAATATCCGGTGAGTGCGCGGTTCCAGGGCAGGGTCACCAATATCACCGACTATGGCGCCTTTGTCGAGCTCGAGCCCGGCATCGAAGGCCTCATTCATGTGTCGGAAATGTCTTGGACCAAGAAGAATGTGCATCCCGGCAAGATCGTCGCGACGAGCCAAGAGGTCGAGGTCCAGGTGCTCGAGGTCGATCCGGTCAAGCGGCGGGTCTCGCTTGGCCTCAAACAAACGCTCATCAATCCTTGGGAAGCATTCTCGGCAAAATATCCTCCCGGAACCGAGGTCGAAGGCGAGGTCAAGAACAAGACCGAGTTCGGACTCTTTATCGGCCTTGACGGCGATGTCGACGGCATGGTTCACCTTACCGACCTCGATTGGACCAAACCCGGCGAACAGGTCATCGAGAACTATAAGAAAGGCGATCATGTCAAAGCCAAGGTGCTTGATGTCGATGTCGAAAAGGAACGCATCTCGCTTGGCATCAAGCAATTGACACCTGACCCCTTCGCGGTGAGGCCGGGCGAGGCCGGCGGCAAGACAGGCGACACGGACGCCGCTTCGCTCAAAAGAGGGGCGGTTGTCACCTGCGAGGTGCTCGGGGTGAAGGAGACCGGCATCGACGTGAAAATTACGGGGACCGATCTGACCGCATTCATCAAACGCAGCGAGCTCGCAAGGGACCGCGCCGATCAGCGGACGGAACGCTTTGCTGTCGGCGAAAAGGTGGATGCAAGAATCACTGTATTCGACCGCCGCGCCCGCAAGATATCGGTTTCCATCAAGGCGCTCGAAGTCGCCGAAGAAAAGGAAGCAATTGCCCAATACGGATCCGCAGATTCGGGCGCCTCGTTGGGCGATATTTTGGGTGCCGCGCTAAAGGCGCGCGACGATACACCGAAAAAACCCCGCAAGGCCAAAACGGAGGAGGGAAGCGGATAAAGCAGGCTAGCCGTTCCCAAGACGATATAGAATGCGCTTCCGGGAGTTCCTTCCTGTCTCGCGCAATGCTCATGGGACCGATGCCGGTAACCGTGCCTTCCTCAATACAAAACGGGCGACCACGCCAATCGCGGCGGTGAGCGGCACGGCGATAAGGCCAACGAAGCCGAACAGATAGCCAAAAGCCGCAATGGCGAACATCACCTCCACGGGATTGAGATGGATGCGCTCCGCAACTAGGATAGGGGCGAGCACATAGTCTGCAACACCCTGGCCCACGACGACGATTCCTAATCACTTTCCGAGCACCGCCTTCAGCCAACTCTTCCGGGGAGATGCG
>JBPYDY010000367.1:0-2443 GCA_051986155.1 Methylocella sp. | reverse complement strand
GCCGGCGTCGGTATCGCAATCCCGGTCGATGTCGTCAATCGCGTTGCCGCGCAACTGATTGCAAAGGGCCATGTGCCAACGCCCGGGATTGGCATCGCTGCCGCCCCAGAGACGGCCACCGCGCAATTGGGAATTGCCGGGGTGATTGTTCTCAAGGTCTATCCCAACTCGCCTGCCGAGAAAGCCGCGATAAAAGGCGTAGGCGCGAATGGTGAAGTCCAGGATGTCATCACCGCAGCCAATGGCCAGCGCGTGGACAACGTTGCTGAGCTTGCGAGCATTTTTGAGGAACTCGGCACCGGCAAAACAGTAACTTTGACGGTCGAGCGCGGCGGGAAGTCGCGCTCCGTGGAGGTCACCCTCGCCGATGTCTCCCACAAGGAGGGTTAGGCAAGGCATTCTAGAATCTCAGTAACCAGGAGGATGTGACGGTGGCACGCGTGATTCGATTTCATGAGCTCGGCGGCCCGGAAGTTTTGCAGATTGACGAGGTCGATATCGGCGCTCCAGGGCCGGGCAAGCTGTGGCTACGTGTGCATGCGTTCGGTCTCAACCGCGCGGAAGCGGTCTTTCGCTCCGGCATGTATCTCGAAGAGCCGAAGCTCCCGAGCAGGCTCGGCTACGAGGCCTCTGGCACGGTGGAGGAGATTGGCGAGGGGGTGAGCGGGTTTGCGCGAGGCGACAGGGTCTCAACGATACCCGCATTCTCGATGAGCGAGTACGGCGTTTACGGCGAGCAGGCAATTGTCCCTGCGGCGGCGGCGGCGAAGATTCCCGGCAAGTTCTCCTGGGAACAGGCGGCGGCGATTTGGATGCAATATTTGACGGCCTATGGCGCGCTGATCGACATCGCGCGGCTCGCCCCTGGCGAGGCGGTTATTATTACTGCGGCATCGTCCTCCGTCGGTCTTGCGGCAATACAGATCGCCAATGCCGCGGGCGCAATCTCGATTGCGGTCACACGCAAGAGCGCGAAACGCGAGGCGCTGCTTGGCCATGGTGCTAGCCACGTGATCGTGACCGAGGAGCAGGATCTTGCTGGGGAAGTGACGCGAATTACCGGCGGCAAGGGCGCGCGGGTTACCACCGACCCGGTCGCGGGCGAGGGCGTGGAGACGCTTGCTAAAGCAGCCGCTCCGGGAGGTATCATTTTCCTTTACGGTGCGCTGGCTCGCTCGGCGACGCCCTTCCCGTTGTTAGCGGCACTGAGAAAGGGGCTGACATTGCGCGGCTATTCCGTCTCCGAGATTTTTAGCAACCCCGGGCGGATGGCGAGAGCAAAACAATATGTACTCGACGGTTTGGAGAGCGGCAAGCTGAAGCCAGTCATCGCCAAAACCTTTCCGTTCGAGAAGATCGCCGATGCGCATCGATTTTTGGAGAGCAACGAGCAAATCGGTAAGATCGTTGTCACCGTGGGCTGAGTTTGTAGCGCAGAAAGGACCAAGACGATGGTTCACCTTGCTGAAACTCTTGATGGCATGGAGCTGGCCGAGATTTCTGGCACATCGCTAAAAGTTTCGCGCGTCGCGATCGGCACTTGGGCGGTCGGCGGCTGGATGTGGGGCGGGAGCGAGGAAGCCGAATCGATCGCCGCGATCCGCGCCGCTTTGGACCACGGCATCAATCTCGTCGACGCCGCGCCGGTCTATGGATTTGGCCGGTCGGAAGAGATCGTCGGCAAGGCTTTGAGCGAGGGCGGGCTGCGCGAGCGCGCGGTGATCGCGACCAAAGTTGGGCTTGAATGGAAAGATGGCAAGATCTGGCGCAATTCGAGCCGCGCCCGGATCATGCACGAGATCGAGGATTCCTTGCGCCGGCTCAAAACCGATCACATCGATATCTATCAGATCCATTGGCCCGATCCAGCGACGCCCTTTGAGGAGACCGCACAGGCGATGCTGAGCTTCTTCAACGCAGGAAAGATCGGCGCCATCGGCGTCAGCAATTTTTCCGTTGAGCAGATGGAGCAATTCCGCCGCACGGCGCCGATCCACGTGCTGCAGCCGCCCTATAATCTGTTCGAGCGCGAAATCGAGGCGGAGATTTTGCCTTATTGCCGGAAAAATGGGATCGCGACTTTCGGGTATGGCGCGCTCTGCCGGGGGCTGCTATCTGGCCGCATGCGGCCAGATACGGCTTTCGAAGGCGACGACTTGCGCCGCATGGACCCGAAGTTTCAGCAGCCGCGGCTCGGCCGATATCTTGCCGCCGTGGCGCGCCTCGATAAGCTTGCCCAAAAACGCTTTCGCAAGCGGGTCATTCACTTGGCGGTCCGCTGGATTCTGGATAAGGGTGTGACCACGGCGCTGTGGGGCGCGCGCCATTCGGGTCAATTGCAGCCCGTCGATGAGGTCTCCGGCTGGTCGTTCGATGCGGGGACGATGGCGGAAATCGACCAAATCCTGCACGAGTGCATCACCGATCCGGTCGGCCCTGAATT
>JBPYDY010000366.1:0-2335 GCA_051986155.1 Methylocella sp. | reverse complement strand
CTGGTGCCGAGCGAGCATTTGCGGTAGCCACGCTTTGTGCTCACCATCGAGGAGGTCCTCGGTCGCAGTGACGAGGTCGCCGATGTTCATCGGGGCCTCCTTGTCGAGCGCAATAATCTGCTCGAGGCTCGACTGCATCGCGGCGTACCTCGCGATGAGATACTTGCGTCTGTCAATGAGGCCGTACGCGGCAATCGATGCTGCGACGGTCGTCATCGCGCCAATCCAGGGCGCAAACCTTTGCGCCCATGCCCCGAGCGCGCCAAAGACGACAGCCGCGAAGCCCGCTGCGAAGGCGACCCACCATAGCGCATCGGCCGCTTTTTGGTTCCTCTCGCGGGCCCTCCGGTAATAGTCCATCTGGTCCTGAATCCGACCTTCTTTGTACCAGTCCGCCGTCAGGCGAACAGGCGGCTCGCGGTTGTCCCCCGTGCTTGTAACAGGATCGTCCGCGCGCACAAGATCCTTGTCAGTCGCCTGTTTGATGATCTTCTCCGTCCGGGCCACGAGAGCCTTAGCGGCATCCGCGTCATCGACGGCGTAGGCGCCAGACCGCGCAGCGTAGCGGTAGCATTCGGATTTGATACCTTCGGCGACGGCACGGGCCTGGAGCCATCCGGCTTCGTCGCCAGCGCTGACGATCTGCCTGCCGAGAAACGCGCCGAGGGCTGCAGCGAGGGTCGCGGCGGTCGCCGGCCAAAGACTCCACGAATGCGGCGCGACGGACGCGATGGCGCCGAGAATCGCCGCAGCGATCATGCAATAGAGCGCCGCGAGATTCCACCGCTGCGTCTTGCTTTGCATGTCCCGCGCGAGCTTCGCCCAACCGCGATAGGCATTCCAGGCTTGTCTAAGCATGGCTTGTCAAATTAACTCCTACGCTGAGGACATTGCAGGTACGTCCTTTATTAAACGAGTTTGCGCTTCGCTCCTAGTTACAAGAGGCATATCTTGCTTGGCGAGATTATCCATCATGCGTCCTTCACATTGATCTAGGCTTTTTGTTTTATGGTAATCTGATGCCTAATGCAGAGGGTTACGGTTGTTTGATGGTAATTTGATACCGGGAGACAACGTTATTTCGTTATCCGGACAGATCTTCTGTGCACGATTTAGCTTGAAAAAGCTGATTAGTTGCAAATAGGATTTGGTGGCGCGCAGACAAAATAGCCATCGAGCCTCTTTCGGACTTGACAATACAAGGGTGTGGATGTCCACTTTAACAAGAGCATTTCACCTCAATATCGGCAGCGGCAGAACAATTTGATGTCACGAGTCAAGACTTTGAGGCCAAGGGTTTATTAATTGGCTGCCGTCTTGATTTTTTCTCGTTGTTGCTGCTCGGCCCGACCACATTGCGGATGAGGCTCTTTGATGAAACAAGTTGCAGGAGGGAGCGGTGCGCAACGTTCGTCTGCTCGCCGTCGGCATCGGTAGCGCTTTAGCAGTTGTCACCTTGCTCGGTCGGCCGGTCTTTGCCCAAGCGCCCGCGGGCGCTTCATCCGACCCTGCCGACAAAATCAACCCCCCGGTTTCGAACTGCAATCTGACGCCGGATACCGATACGTCGAAGACGCCCCCCGTACCCACGCCGATCACTCCAAAGCTGCTCACCTCGGGACAACCCTGCCAGCAGAAAGTGGATATCAAGGGGCTAATCGGGGACGATAAGCCCGGGCATCAGATGGCCAACCTGCAGCGCGGTTTTGATTTCTATTCCTGGCTGACCTTCATCGCCATGAATTCTCCGGCCGACGGGAAGGTCATTGGCCAAGGGCCACGGCCCGGCGGCGACGCACGCACCAAATGGGAAGACCTGCAAAACTATCGCCCGCTCGCCGACGTCATGTTGAGCAAGGGCGAGAAGCCCATCTGGGGCGCCCGCCATGTGCCGGAGCTTTGCAAGCCGCTCGACGGCCCGGGCAAGATTGTGTTCCAGATCGGCGAAGAGGCCTTCAACCAGCCGTTCAAGAGCGGACCTCTGATCGATCAGGACGGCAATTTCGCGCTGTTCGACATATTAATGAACCAGCCGATGTTCGACTACATTGTCGACAAGGAGCTCTACAGCGAACGGGGCCAGCAGAAGTTCGGCGAGACCGTTATATTCCCAATCGGCAACAATCCGGGAAAGGATAAGAATGGAGCCGATGTTCCGGGACGGATGGGTGCGATCATGCTGAAGGTCTCCTATCGGATCCTCGATCCGGTCAAGGACCAGAAGCTGCTCAGCCAGTTTCATACCGCCAACGCTCTGATCTATTTTCCCGGCCCGCCAGCCACGAAGACCGGTCCAGCTTGTGTAGAAAAGAAACTCGGATTGGTCGGCTTCCAC
>JBPYDY010000365.1:0-3410 GCA_051986155.1 Methylocella sp. | reverse complement strand
CATTCATAATGTCGCCACGTGAGCAAAAGCAAGGATATGTCACGCCAAACGCGGAAAGTTTGGCGAGTGCGCGCGCATAATCGGGAAAATGCTCCGACTGGCGGCGGACGGGCGTTTCCCAGGAAAGACCGAGCCAGCCGAGATCCTCATAAATCGCTTGTTCGAACTCAAGCCGGCATCGCTCGGCGTCTATGTCTTCGATGCGAAGCAAAAACCGGCCGCCTGATTCGGTCGCCAAATCATAGTTCAGTAAAGCCGAATAGGCATGCCCAAGGTGGAGGTAACCATTGGAGGAGGGCGCAAATCGGAATACGCGGCTCGTAAATGACCGGGTCACGTCAGGGGGGCTCCGAGCGGCTGAGGCGCTTTGCGCACCGTGACACTTCCGGCAAAGATACTTCCGGCAAAGCCGCCAAAAATTCACTGTGCGGGAGATACGGCGCCGCTGAGGAAGGCGCAAACAAAATTTTTGCGGGGGAGCTTCCCGGAGCCTTTGGCTTTGGCCTTGACCTTCGCCCGCAAACGCGTTTGCTCATCGGCATACCAACCGGGGAATAGGACAGCCATGGCGGTTACGCTCGACGGCCCGCGCCTCTTGCCGCAATCGCGAGCAGCCCAGCAGCTCGTGGTTTTTCTGCATGGCTATGGGGCGAATGGCACCGATTTGATCGCGATAGGGAAGCAATGGCGGAGTTTACTGCCAGCCGCCGCGTTCGTTGCCCCGAATGCCCCGGAGCCTTGCCCGCAGGCTCCTGGCGGTCGCCAATGGTTCCGGCTCACCATGCGCGATACGGCCGAGCGCTGGAGCGGCGTCAACAAGGCGCGGCCGGTGCTTGACGCTTTTCTCGATTTCGAACTTGCTCGTCATGGATTGGACAACAGCAAGCTGGCCTTGGTCGGCTTTAGCCAGGGGGCGATGCTTGCCCTGCACGCGGGTTTACGGCGCGCCAGCCCCCTGGCAGCGATCCTTGGCTATTCCGGCGAGTTCATCTTTCCCGATGGACAGGGAGGCCTCGCTGCTCAACCGCCTGCCGACATCGCGCCGCCGATTCTTCTCGTTCACGGCAGCGAGGACGACGTCATTCCGGCCGAAGCGCTGTTTCTTTCCGCGGAAAAATTGGCAAAGGCTAATATTCCCTGCCAATGGCACCTTACGGTTGGTCTCGGTCACGGAATCGATGGCCAGGGGCTCATGCATGGCGGCATGTTTTTGGCAAGATGCTTCGGCCTGCGCCCGAAACTAGGCTCGATGGGGCGCGGTTGAGCTTCCCTGCAAAATACCTCGCCGTTCCCTTGAGGCGCCGCAACAGCGGGTGAGGCGCCGGCCGCTTCGGGCACGAGGACAGGGGTTCCGCCAGGCACAACAACTCCATGGGCCGCGGTCCTCCGCACGCCGACCGGCAGGTACAAAAGCTTGGTTGCCTCGGCGATCAGAACTCCGCCCCATGGAAGCGAAAGTGCTGCGCCGATCTGTTCGGCAAAATTGGCGGCATGCAGAAGCGTCTTGTGCTGGAACGGGGGAATGTACACTGCCTCTGTCCAATACACTGGAGAAAACAATGCGTTACGCAAAAGTTCGGCCAATTGTATGCGCGAATAAGGGCGGCCATGGCCAAAGGGCGTCCGGTCGAGCCGCGCCCAAAGGCCGGAACGGTTTGGTACCGCGACAATCATCCGGCCGCCCGGGGTCAGGATGCGCCATATTTCGGAAAGCAACTGAAGCGGATGCTCGGCGATTTCGAGCGCATGCACGACGAGCGCCCGGTCGATGCAGGAATTGGGCAAAGGCAAAGCGGTTGTCTCGACAAGGGCCGAAGAAGAAACGCCTGCCAGAGGCCAATTCATGACCCCTTGTTCGGCCGGCATGAAGGCCAGCACGCGCACCACTTCGTCGCGGAAAACATCAAGATAGGGTGTCGCGTAGCCCACACCCAGAATCGAATAGCCGGTGCAGTTGGAAAATCGCTCGCGCACGATTCTATGAACGGCGCGCCGCGCGACCTCTCCGAGCGACGAACTGTAAAAAGAGCGAAGGTCGGTGACGTCGATGGGCATGAGCTATAATATCGCCGATGACCGCTGGCGTCATTCGGGAATAGCGTGCGGATTTCTCAGGAGCTGCTCATAGCCCGGCCAAATATATCGTTTCGTTACGGCCGGTGGGAGCGCGAACTACGGCTTTCAAGCTGCGGCCCTGCCAACGGCGCCTTCGCAGCGGGAAGGAACCAGAAGGGCCAGCCGCTCTTCCCCGAGAAGCGTCGCTATCGTCAACGAGCCGGAAGGGAACTCAAATTATGGCCGCCCATATTCACCAGCTCCTTTGCCTAAAGGACAATTTCGCCGTCCTTATCCACGATCCCGCGACCCGCGCAACAGCGGCGGTCGACGCGCCCGAGGCCGCGTCTATCTCGGCTGCGCTAAAGGCAAAAGGGTGGGACCTGACCGACATCTTGGTCACGCACCATCATTTCGATCACGTCCAAGGAATTGCAGGTCTCAAGGCGAAGTTTCCGCGAGCCCGAACCATCGGCCCGGCAAAGGAGGCAGCCAAAATCGGCGCGCTCGATGTTGCTGTCGGCGAAGGTGACGACGTGATGGTTGGCGCGCTCGAAGCCAAAGTGATCGAGGTTCCGGGCCACACCTCGGGCCATATTGCCTATTGGTTTTCATCAGAAGAGGTGCTTTTTGCCGGGGACACTTTGTTTGCATTAGGGTGCGGCCGCGGCTTCGAGGAACCCCCCGAAGTGCTCTACCATTCGCTGATGAAGCTCGCCGCCCTTCCTGAAGAAACGCTCGTCTATTGCGGCCATGAATATACGCTTGCGAACGCCCACTTTGCCCTAAGCGTCGATCCCGCCAACGAAAACTTGAAAGAGCGCGCCCAAAAGATTGCCCTTCAGCGCGAAGCAGGCGAGTTCACCCTTCCGACCATGATTGCAATCGAACTTGCGACCAATCCGTTTTTGCGCGCCAATGCACCGGAAATCCAAAATTCGGTCGGCATGACCGGCGCCGACCCTGCCACAGTCTTCGCGGCGCTGCGGGAGCGCAAGAACCGGTTCTGAGACGGCTGCCAGAGAGGCCGCCAACCTCATTGGGCGCAGCAATGTCAATCGCGCGATATGCGGCTACGGCACCAAAACGACCAGCCGTACATGTCCTTAGCTGTTGGGGGCGGAACCATGTCCCGGCGTCCTCGAGGCGGAGCTTCAAGTGTGCCAACCGCGCCGGAGCGCCCGCCAGCCGATGTCCCGGCGGTAAAAGCCGCCCGGCCAATCAATCTTGTCGATGGCCGCATAGGCGTGCGCGCGGGCCTCGGCCACATCGGCGCCAAGCCCGGTGACATTGAGGACGCGCCCACCGTTGGCAATCAGCCGATCGCCATCCCGTTTCGTCCCGGCGTGGGTGAT
>JBPYDY010000364.1:0-2715 GCA_051986155.1 Methylocella sp. | reverse complement strand
CTGAGCGATTGGCTGTGGGCCGCGCGCCAAAGAGGTTTGGGCGGTCATCTGGTTTTTTTCCCCTATTCGACGGCGCTTGGCGCGCTGATGGTACGGGCGGACGCGCCTATCCAGAATCTGGCCGAATTGAAAGGCAAAAAACTCGCCGTCGCGGGCGGTCCGCTCGATAAGAGCTGGCTGCTCCTGCGGGCGTTTGCCAAACAATCCAGTCTTAATCTGGAGAAAGAGGCAAGCATCGTCTTTGGCGCTCCCCCCCTTCTTTATCAAAAGACCTTGCGCGGCGAGGCCGACGCAACCCTAAATTATTGGAATTTCTGCGTCGCTCTAGAGGCGCGGGGCTACCGGCGCCTGCTCTCCATGGACGAGGTCGAACGGCGCCTCGGGGCGAAGGGAGGAGTGGCGATGGTAGGCTATGTTTTCAGCGAAGAATTTGCAAAGAGCCATGCGCCCGCGCTCAGGCGCTTCTTTGCGGCGGAGGCAAGCGCCAGGGAGATTCTGATCCATTCCGAGCCTGATTGGGACAAAATCGGACAACGGATTGGAATTGAGGACAAGGCGGAACTGGCGCTCTACCGGCAGACCTATATAGACGGCATTCCGCGCCGCTCCGTTGTAGAAGAGGCGGCCGATGCCAAGGCACTTTACCGCATCCTTGCCAAAACGGGAGGCCCGGACCTTGTCGGTAACGCAACCGAACTCGACGAGGCAACATTCTATCGGCCCGCGGAAGGAGCGGCCAAGGAGCCCTAACGCCTTCGTCTTCAGGCTGGTGCCGCTCGTCTTGCTGATCATTGCCTGGCAACTCGGCTCAAGGATCGCCGCCAGCAACATGCTGCCCGCACCGCTTTCCGTCCTTTCGGTCATCGGCGCAGAGGCGCGGACGGGTGCGCTCTTCTCCAACCTTGCGGCAACGCTTGGGCGGGTCGCTTCTGCCTTTGCCTTGGCAATGGTTTTCGGAACCGCCCTCGGCGTGGCCATGGGCCGCAGCAAGACGATCGACCGGTTTTGCGATCCTTTGATAATCGTGCTTTTGCATCTGCCAGCGCTTGTCGTCATCGTTTTGGCCTACATCTGGCTTGGGCTGACCGACTTGGCCGCGATCGTGGCGGTTACCCTAAATAAATTGCCGAATACAGCGGTGACTTTGCGCGAGGGCGCGCGCGCCCTCGACAAAAGTCTAGAAGAGCTGGCACTCGTATTCGAGGTGCCGCTCGGCAAGAAAATAAGACATATCATGCTGCCGCAATTGGCGCCTTATTTTGCTGCCGCGATGCGGTCAGGTCTCTCGCTTGTGTGGAAGATTGTCCTGGTTGCCGAATTGCTCGGCCGCTCGAACGGGATCGGTTTCGAAATCGGCGTTGCATTCCAGCTCTTTGACGTGACGCGGCTTTTAGCCTACGCGCTTCCCTTTGTCGGCCTTATGCTCGTGATCGAAACGGTCTTCGTCCAGCCGTTCGAGCGGCATGTTTCCCGCTGGCGGCAGCTGCATGGAACTTGAGGTTTCGATCGATAAAAAGGTTTTCCGCGCCGCCTCCGGGGAGTTGCGCCTCATACTTCGCAATGTCTCCTTCAGGCTGCGGCAAGCGGAAATCTGCGCGCTTTTGGGGCCGTCCGGATGCGGTAAGACGACTTTGTTGCGATTGATTTCCGGCCTGGACTCCGATTTTGAAGGCCGCGTTGATATGCCAAGGCCGGCCAAAATCGGCATGGTCTTTCAGGAGCCGCGGCTCTTGCCGTGGCGCACCGTCGCGCAAAATCTTGGCCTTGTGTGCGATGCAAGCGACAACGACCTTTTTGAAATCGCCGCGGCCCTGCGATTAACTGAACATCTCGACCATTTTCCCGGAGAATTGTCGCTTGGACTTGCCCGCCGGGTCGCGATTGCCCGAGCATTTGCAGTCAAGCCCGATCTCCTCTTGCTCGACGAGCCCTTCGTGTCGCTCGACCCCGCTCTCGCCAAAAAGCTGCGGGAGGAGCTTTTGGCCCTGGTGCTGAAACGCAAGGCGGCAACCCTTCACGTCACTCACGACGTCGATGAGGCGATTGTGATTGCCGACCGGATCATCGTCTTATCGGCGGCGCCAGGACAGGTTATCGCCGATTGCCCGATTAATTCGCCACGCCAGGCGCTTGCAAACGCGCAAGTGGCGAGACTGAAAGGCGATATATTGGCTCTCATGGCGGGCGCATCTCCATAGGAAGGCCACGAGCAAGAGCTTGCCGAACGCTATTTCGTTTTCTTGCTGATGACTGTTCGCGCCAAGCGAATTTATAATTCGTACGAGCGCTACCGTCATTTTACGACCAGTACCGGACACTGAGCGAGGCGCATGATGCGATCTGCCCTGCTCCCAGCCAGTCGCTCGAACAACACCCAATGGTCTACCGCCCCGATGACGAGCAAGTCTACCCCGAGATCAGCAGAAAGCCTCACGATGTTCCGCACGGGATGCCCTCTGATGACATGGGTGTGAATTTTCAATTGCTGTTCGTCAGCTATTTCCTGGACGCGCCCAAGAATGCCGTCAATACAACCGGCACTTCTACCTGTTGAGTCGCGAACGTCTTTAATGAGTTGTGGCATATAGGCGACTTTCTCGACGCAAACAATGTGAAGCTCGGACTGACTCTGTTTCGTGATTGCAAGCGCCAACGACAATGCGCGAGCGGCACTCTTCGAGCCGTCATTGGCATACAGGATTTTGCCGAACATCG
>JBPYDY010000363.1:0-4214 GCA_051986155.1 Methylocella sp. | reverse complement strand
TGGGTGCAGAAGTGGACGGGTCTGCCAGCGGCGCAAAAAGTATATGTCCATACGTCATCTCCACAATATAACACCTTATAAACCGCGCCCGACGCCTCTCGTCACTTCATCCCTCTCGATCATCCGCGGAAAGGAGGCCAGCCACACACGCCACAAACCGGCGAGCCGTTTCAATCGCATCGCGCGCGGCTTCGGCAGGCACTTGCGAGCCAGGGCCGGTTGCATAGTCGGCTACAACTTTGAAATTATAAGCGCGGCCAAGGAACGCCTGAAGTTGCATGTCGAATCGGGGATCGTCCTTAGTCAGCCGACGAAATTCTTTCTGCACGCCCTTGTGGGACTTAAATACTTTACCTGTGCTCTCAAAGAGGAAGGCCTGAGCCGCATGGAATCCCGCAAGATAGGCCGCGCGGCCCGCCTCGTCGGGCCAGTGGTGCGCGTCAAGCAAGTCCTGCGCTTTCGCAAGGGATTACCGCGATTTCCGCAAAAATGCGGCCGTCTCGGGTTTCATAAATCGACGCCGTCGGCGCGGATTTCGTGCATCAGCGGCGTGCGTTCATCGTAAGTTTCCGCGCGATAGGGCATCGCGTGAATGAACTCGCCGGTCTCGTCAAGAAAGCTTGTGCTGAGATCGGCAAGCCGGTTCATCTCGGCAAACCGGTCGGGCATGTCGCGCAGAAATACCGCCACGTCGTAATCGGAATCCGGTTCCGCGTCGCCGCGTGCGCGCGAGCCAAACAGCACCACCCGCGCCACGCGGTCGCCATAAATTTCGCTGACGGCGACGCGAAAGCGCTTAAGAATTGGATCGTCGGCTGCTTCTTTTGCCATGGAAAATATATAGCACGGTTTTCTTTTTGCTTTGAGGCGGGGAGAGCCGCCGCTCAATCGAGCAAGGTCTGCAACCTCGCTATGACCTCATCGACGATATGTTCTGGTGCTTTTTCGCAGAAGCGGCCGCCGCGGGCGGCGATGTCGAGAATGCGCGGCTGATTGCAGAGGATCACGCCCTGCACATTGGTTCCGGCCCCGGAAAGGGAGACCGCAAAGCCGCGATTGCGGGCATAGTTGCCGCCCATGAAATGGATTTAAGCCGAAAAAGTTGATCTGGTGCTTCGATTGAGGCATTCTCTGTCCTGATCTTGTCCGCCCGCCAGGGCTAAGTTTCAAGGTCATGTTTTCCTATGAAGTTTCTCGACACGGCGCGAATCTATATCCGCTCAGGCGATGGTGGCGCCGGTTGCCTGTCGTTCCGGCGGGAAAAATTTATCGAATTCGGTGGCCCGGACGGCGGCGATGGGGGGCGCGGCGGCGATGTGATTGCCGAATGTGTCGCTGACCTCAACACTTTGGCCGATTACCGCTACCGCCAGCATTTTAAGGGTGGGACCGGCGGCCACGGCATGGGCAAGAACCGCAACGGGGCTAAGGGCGCCGATGCGATCTTAAAAATTCCTGCCGGAACCCAGATTTTCGACGAGGATGGCGAGGTTTTGCTCGCCGATCTGACCAAACCCGGGCAGCGGATCACTCTCGCCCGGGGCGGCAACGGCGGCTTCGGCAATGCCCGTTTCAAGACCGCGACCAATCAGGCGCCCCGCCACGCCAATCCGGGCGAGAAGGGCGAGGAGCTGATCGTTTGGCTGCGGTTGAAACTCATCGCCGACATCGGGCTCGTCGGCTTGCCCAATGCCGGAAAATCGACTTTCCTTGCCGCTGTCAGCGCCGCAAGACCTAAGATCGCTGACTATCCCTTCAGCACACTTCACCCTCAGCTCGGAGTGGCCGCATGCGAGGGCTGCGAATTGGTAGTCGCCGATATTCCTGGCCTGATCGCAGGAGCGCATCAGGGCCACGGGCTTGGCGACAGATTTTTGGGCCATATCGAACGGTGCCGCGTGCTTCTGCATCTTGTCGATGCCGGAGCCGGACATGCGGGAGAAGCCTACAGAACGGTGCGCCGCGAGCTCGAAGCCTACGGCCACGGGCTTGCGGAGAAGCCCGAAATCGTTGCGCTGACGAAAATCGACAGTGTTGATCGGGAGGCGCTGGCAACGCAGGTTCTGCGCCTAAAACGCGCCGCTAAAAAGACGCCGCTAACGCTTTCGGCCCTGGCCCACATCAATCTCATAGAAACCCTGCGCAGGGTTTTGACCGCTCTCGATGGGGTCAACCGCTCCAAGATGGCTGCGCCTGAGGTTGTCGCGGAGTGGCACCCTTGATCGTGGCCTCTCAAACGGCACCGGCGGCCCCCCGTGCCCTGCCGAGCCTCAAAGCTTTCCGCCGAATCGTGATCAAGGTCGGTTCATCCTTGCTCATCGATCGCGGGCAGAGCGGCGTCCGCCTTAACTGGCTTGAAACGCTCGCAGCGGACATTGCGGATTTGCGCGGGCGCGGGGCAGACGTCCTTGTGGTTTCGTCGGGCGCGATCGCGCTTGGGCGCACCGTGCTGGGGCTTCCCGAGAAAGGCCTCAAGCTCGAAGACAGCCAGGCGGCCGCCGCGGTCGGACAGATCGCCTTGGCGCGGATCTGGGCGCAGGTCCTTGGCGAAAGGCAAATCACGGCGGGCCAGATTCTCGTCACCTTTGGCGATACCGAGGAGCGTCAGCGCTACCTCAACGCAAGGGCGACGATCGGCCGCCTGCTCGATCTGCGCGCCGTGCCGGTCATCAACGAGAACGACTCGGTGGCGACCAATGAAATTCGCTATGGCGACAACGATCGCCTAGCCGCCCGCGTTGCGACCATGGCAAGCGCCGATCTCTTGATCTTGCTTTCCGACGTGCCGGGTCTTTACACCGCTCCTCCGGCGGAAAACCCAAATGCCGAGCTCGTTCCTTTGGTCACGCATGTCGATGAAAAGATCGAGGCAATGGCGGGAGGTGCTGCTTCGCGGCTCTCGCGCGGCGGGATGCGGACCAAGATCGAGGCCGCGAAGATCGCGACAACGGGCGGCACACATATGCTCATCGCCGACGGAAGAGGCCTCCATCCCGTCGCACGGCTCAACGAGCCCGTGCCTTGCACCTGGTTTTTATCAAGGTCCAATCCGGTCACGGCGCGAAAAAAATGGATCGCGGGTTCGCTCGAGCCGCGCGGGGTCCTTTATGTCGATGCCGGAGCGGCAAGCGCAATCATAAACGGCAAGAGCCTGCTCCCCGCAGGCGTGACGCGGGTGGAAGGAAATTTTACGAGCGGCGACTGCGTGCTCATTCGCGATTCCCGCGCCGCAGAAATCGGGCGCGGGCTCGCCGGCTATGATGCAAGCGAAGCGGCGTTGATCGCTGGACGCAATTCGCAACATATCCTGAGTCTGCTTGGGTTTGCCGGGCGCGCGGCGATCATTCATCGCGACGACATGGTCCTTGTTAGCGGCTATTTGGCTGGAGTGGAGCGGAGCGCCGGTGACGAAAGAGTTTGAGGCCGACACGGCCGGGTTGATGGCTGCGATGGGGCGCGCGGCCCGCAAAGTTGCGCATGAGCTGTCGCTCGCTTCGACCGAGGCAAAAAACCGCGCCCTTCGCTCTGCCGCCGCGCTAATCCGCGCCCGAAGCGCCGATATCCTCGCGGCCAACGCGCGCGATATGGTTGCGGCAAAGGCGGGCGGGGCAACGAGCGCCTTTCTCGACCGTCTTTCCCTCACGGTTTCCCAGATCGAAGCGATGGCGCGCGGGCTTGAGGCAATCGCGGGCCTTCCCGATCCCGTCGGGCGCGTGCTCGCGCGCTTCGAGCGCCCCAACGGTCTCATCATCGACCGAGTTGCAACGCCGCTTGGAGTCATTGGCGTCATCTATGAAAGCCGGCCTGCGGTGACGGCGGATGCCGGAGCGCTCTGTCTCAAGGCCGGCAATGCGGTGATTTTGCGTGGCGGTTCCGAGAGCATCCATTCTTCGCGTGCCATTCATGATTGCCTCGCTGGGGGATTGTCCGAAGCGCGCCTGTCAACGGACGCGATCGCCCTTGTGCCCATCACCGACCGTCTGGCAGTTGGCGAAATGCTGCGAGGCCTCGACGGCAATCTCGACGTGATCGTGCCGCGCGGCGGAAAGGGTCTCGTTGCGCGTGTCCAGGCCGAGGCGAAGGTTCCGGTCTTCGCGCATCTCGAGGGCATCGTGCATGTCTTTGTTGACCGCGACGCCGATCTCGAAAAAGCCAAGACTGTCTTATTTAATTCAAAACTCCGGCGCACCGGAATTTGCGGCGCCGCCGAGACT
>JBPYDY010000362.1:0-6352 GCA_051986155.1 Methylocella sp. | reverse complement strand
GAATAAGGTAACATGCTCGCTCGTTAACGCGTCGAATGTTGGATAATCATGTCATCCTTATTACGCACCTCGAGACTGAAAGCTCTTGTGGCTGCGCCCTTATCGGCCGTCTTTCTGCAGGCGCTTCCTGTGCCCGCATACGCTGATGTGCGGGTCAGCGGCGAAGCGGAGGCCCTAAAGATTGAGGCGAGCAACGCCTCGCTCGAGGAGGTACTCGCGGCGCTGGGCAGGAGCTGCGGTCTGCAATACCGCTATCCGGCGGATCTCAGCCACTCTGTCTCTGGGACTTTTGCGGGGTCGCTCCGGCAGGTGCTTTCGCGCCTGCTGCAGGGCACCAATTTTGTCGTCGAAAGCTCGGCGAGCGGTACCAAGGTTGTGATCTACGATCTTCATTCCGCCCCCGGGGGCAGCATCAACCTCGTCCGTCCGGCGCCTGCTGTCACTCCCCCGCGCCCGCCCCCGGCATGGGGCCCAATCCCTGGCCGGAGCGGTTTTCCGCCTCCGCGCGGAGTGGACCGGGCACGTTCGGCTCGCGGGCCCCATCCGCCTACCGGCCGCTAGGCGACGAGGCGGCCGCTGCCGCGGCACCTTCAGGCGCCGCCGCCCGCCGTTTTGAGCCAGGCCGCGCCGCATGCCTTGGCGAGCTCGCGCACGCGCAGAATATAGCTTTGCCGCTCGGTGACCGAGATCACGCCCCGCGCGTCAAGCAGATTGAAAATATGCGAAGCCTTGATGCATTGATCGAAGGCTGGCAGCGCCAAAAGGTTCCGCTCGCCCGTATCGCCGCGGCGAAGCAGCGCCCGGCAGGAGTCTTCGGCGTCCCTAAACTCCCGGAACAATATCGCGACATCGGCCGCTTCAAAATTATAGCGCGAGTACTCTTCTTCGGCCTGGCGGAAAATGTCGCCATAGGTGACTTTTTCGGAGCCCTCCCCGCCGTTGAAATTGAGGTCATAAACATTTTCGACGCCCTGCACATACATGGCCAGGCGCTCCAACCCATAGGTCAATTCGCCCGATACCGGCGCGCATTCGATTCCCGCGACCTGCTGAAAGTAGGTGAATTGCGAGACCTCCATCCCGTCGCACCAGCATTCCCAGCCGAGCCCCCAGGCGCCAAGCGTCGGGCTCTCCCAATCGTCCTCGACAAAGCGGATGTCGTGGAGACGAAAATCGACGCCGACGGCCTCGAGCGAGGCCAGATAAAACGCCTGAAGATCCGGCGGCGATGGCTTGAGGATGACCTGGAACTGATAGAAATGCTGCAGCCGGTTCGGATTGTCGCCATAGCGCCCATCCTTCGGGCGCCGCGAGGGCTGCACATAGGCAGCCTTCCAAGGCCTCGGCCCAAGCGCGCGCAAGGCGGTCGCGGGATGAAAGGTGCCGGCCCCCATTTCGAGATCATAAGGTTGGAGTATGACGCAGCCTTGCCCAGCCCAGAATTGCTGCAGCGTTAAGATCAGATCCTGGAAAGAGTTGGAGGGGTTCGGTGATTCGAAACGCAATTCCTTCCGCGCGCCGCCCGCATTGCTCATGATTTTGCTGCTCTCATTCTGCGATACCGGGAAGATGGCATCGATCGCACTTGTGTAAGCGGATAACCCCGCTCAGTTCAAATCTCGCGCCATGCTAGGCCGCGCAGAATGCCGCCCTTGCGCGCCTGCGCAACGCGGGTGCAAAGGTAAACATTGAATGAACGCTCGATTCAGCCTAGGTTAAACAGCCGTCTGACATTTCCCGGAGTTGCAAGCATTCAATCGAGTTGCAAGCACTAATTCTAAAGAGGAGGATCTTTTATGGCTACAACCTTTGCCAAGATCGCTCTCGCAGGAGGGCTTTTTCTAGGTGTTTTGGCTTTTGCGGAAAATCGCGCTTCGGCAATGCCACTCGCCGACCAGAGCGTCGCGGCAGTAGCCACGCCAGCACAGGCGGTTGAAAAAACCCGCTGGGTGTGCGGTCCTTATCGATGCTGGTGGCGTCCCGGCTGGGGCTGGCACCGCCCCGGGGCTGGCATCGGTGGGGCTGGCACCGCCCCTGGGGCTGGCATCGGTATCGGTGGCATCGATGGCATCATTGGCGCCGCTGGTGACCAAACGACGCTGTTTCTACAACGCCCGGCTTTGCGGCCAGGCGTCGTTTTTTGCGGGCGCGGAAAGCGGCAACTGTTCGACGTTGCAGCGAGGCCGGCAGGCACGCCTTTGTGTTCAATCTGATCGCAACAGCCGAAAGAGCCGACAATCGGACTCGGCGGGCGGGCAAGGCCGAGGCGAGTCATCACTTTGAGCTGGGCGACAGAATTAGAAAAATAGAATCCCTCCAGAATCTACGGCTGCTCACCCCGTGCCGCGCGGCACCAAAATATTCCGCGCAGCCGTTAGATGTGGAGGCATCCGGCAGCACTCCGGCAATGCTCATTCGTTCGGCATGCCCTCTTACATGTCCATCCGGAAGGAGATATACTTCTGTCTGCGACTCGAAAGAGCTGCAGGGCGAGAGCTTGCAGAACAAGCGACCGCCCGCAAGGAGGTTAAAATGAATTACCTTGATGTTAAGTTGAAATACTTTCGGATAGCTGCCATTGCGGCCGTGGCCGCCATGGCTTGCATGTTTGTTAGTGCGAGGAATACGGCAGAAGCTGCGGCAATTTTCCCGGCCTCATCGGCCGTGCATGCCATCGCCGGATCCATGCCGGACGCCGGGGTCGAAAAGGCCTATTGGCGGTGGCATCGCTGGCATCGCTGGCACAGATGGCATTATTGGCATAGATGGCATTATTGGCGCCCGTGGTATTGGCATCGCTGGCATCGGTGGCATCGGTGGCACAGGTGGCATCGGTATTATTATTAGACAGGAAAAGCGCCTGTGCCATGGGTAAGGTTCACCGCGGCGAGCTGGCAATGAAAGCCTCGCCGCGATCATAAAATGAGCGGGCGGCAGCATCCCTGCCGCCTTCTTAGTTCTGGCCGCAACCATGTGGCGCAGAAGCCCGAGGCCAGCTCTCATTTACCACGCGATCGTCAACTTGCCCCTGTGAATGGCATCGGATTCGGCGGTAAACCCGATCTCATCGTGAAGCACGAGGGGAGGCGCGAGCGCGAACGGCGCGCGGCTGCCCTTTTTTGCCCGCAGCAGGATGCGCCTGGCCTTGGTTTGCCGGCGCGGATGCACCGGCAGTACTGTGATCCCGCCGGCTCGCCCCGAAAGACTGAGAAGGATCACGGGCAAAACGTCCGGCCGATGAATCATGATGAACAACCCGCCCGGGGCAACCAACGCTAGCGACGCAGCGATCCAAGCACTTAGCGCGGATGGGCCCTCCCCTTGCATGCTGTGCGCGCGCCGCTTACGCGGTTCGGGGGAAAGCCGCGCCTTGTCCGGATCGAGGAACGGCGGATTGGTGATGACGAGACCTGCGCTCTCGTCCCGCAAACCGGCTTCCCGCCGGCCGGCGGGGCTAAGCAAATCGGCCTCGAATACGCAACAGCGATCGGACAACCCATTTTGCGCGATATTCGCGCGGGCGAGGCCGGCAACAAAGCGATCGCTTTCCAGGAGCCCCACTTGCGCGCGAGGACGCGAGACCGCCAGAGCCAGGCCTGCGGCCCCGATACCAGCCCCGACATCGATAGCAAGACCAGAAATGTCGGGCGGTGCAGCTGCCGCGAGCAGCACCGCATCCGTGCCGCATCGATGCCCGCCTTCCGGCTGGTGAAGCAGGAGGCGGCCGCCAAAAAAGGAATCGGCGACCGCCTTCCGCGAATCCGCTAATGGAAGGTCAGATCGCACGCAATTCACTGCCGAGCCTGGCATCCGTCAAGAGCCTCCGGGCGCGCGGCGCGGTCTCTGATGCCACGAGCAGCCGGCGCGGCAGGAACGGCAAAGAGCCCTCGACCGCGCTCATATGCCGGTCGGCAACGAAAACCTTTATGCCTGCGTCCGTTAACACCGCTTCCGCCTTGGAAATCAGGACCAGGTCATTGGTGCGCAGAACTTCGATCAATCTCCCTCCTTTCGAGAGCGCCGCCGGCCACGGGCCGGGGCCGGGGTGCGGACCCGGGCAATCAGGATGTGAAATCTTCCGCTTTTTGTCAGCCGTGATGGGTCCACATTTGCGTCATCACCGTCATAAATGCAATCTTGGGTTTGCCCGCCTGCCGGGACCGGCCCTGGCCATTGGCGGTTGCGAAACGCGAAGCCGCAGCCTAATAGACGCTTCAGGCATCCGGAGTGAGCAAGTTGGGCCTCGTAATTCCCATAGAAGATCAAACGCGAGAGCCCGGTCTCGACGGACTGCTGGCGCTGGTAGCGGACGACATGGAAAGCGTCAATCAGACGATATGTGCCCGTGCTGCCTCCGATATTTCCATGATTCCCGAAGTCGCCAATCATTTGATTTCGTCCGGCGGCAAGCGTTTGCGTCCGATGCTGACGCTGGCGAGCGCCGGCCTTTGCGGCTACAAGGGGCGAGGCCATATCAAACTTGCCGCCGCGGTCGAGTTTATGCACACCGCGACCTTGCTGCACGACGATGTCGTCGACGAAAGCGACATGCGCCGGGGGAAGCTCGCGGCGCGCATGCTTTGGGGCAACCAATCGAGCGTTCTCGTCGGCGATTTCCTTCTCGGCCAAGCCTTCAAGATGATGGTCGACGTGGGTTCGCTTCCTTGCCTTGAAGTGCTATCCGCGGCCGCTGTTGTGATCGCGGAGGGCGAGGTCATGCAGCTTTCCGCGGCCAAGGACACCGAAACCAGCGAGGACGATTATCTCGCGGTGATTCGCGCCAAAACGGCTGCGCTGTTCAGCGCCGCCTCGGAAGTCGGGGCTCTTCTCGGCCGCCAGCCGAAAGCAGAAATTGCGGCCTGCCGCGGCTATGGGCTCAATGTCGGTATCGCCTTTCAGCTTATCGATGACGCGCTTGACTATGGCGGGACCTCCACCAAGCTCGGTAAGAATGTCGGCGACGATTTCCGCGAAGGGAAAATCACCCTGCCAGTTGTTCTGGCGGTCCGCCGCGGCACCAGGGAGCAAAGGGAATTTTGGCGCCGGACGCTGGAACAGGGTCATATCTGCGAAGGCGACCTCGCGGCCGCGATAAAAATCTTGCACAAGCATCGTGCGCTCGAAGACACGATCGAGCGGGCCCGGCATTATGGTGCCATGGCGCGCGATGCCCTCGAACTGTTCCCTGCATCGCCTTGGAAAAGCGCGCTGAACGACGTTGTCGACTTCTGCATCAACCGCGCTTATTGATAGGCTCGCCTGTCGCCGTTCGCCCGACTCGCCCCGAGTCTATCCCCCTAGTCCCGATAACTTCTCCTCGGGGTGCCTCATTTTGGCACGCCGTCCGGGGTTTCCGGGTAACCAGTTTTCAAGCTTAGCCAGCAATAAAGTTCTCCGTCCGGCGGGTAGCGACTCGTGCCTGAGCGCTCAACATGCCTGCCAAAGAGCACGGGACGATCATGCGGCGGTCGCGAGGGAATTGGGCCTTAGGCGCCGTTGCGCCGTGGTGTCTCGGGGCAGCACTCGCCGTCTCGATCGCCGCTGAAGCCGGAGAGGAAGTAGCCTCAGGCGCGTCCATCGCGCCATTGCCGTTGCGCTCCCAGGGCGCTCCCGCTGAGTTGATCCCGGCGCAGCCATCGGCCCTTGGCATCGATTTGGGCACCTTCCCCGGCGAAGCGCAGCCAATGCTGCGCCAGGCAAGTCTGTCGATTGGCGCTAAGGAGGAATTCAATCGCCGCGTGGCCGAGGAAATCGAGCCGCGGGCCGACATGAAGCGCAATGCGCGGGATTTTCCGGAGATCGACCGGACCCACCGCGGAGACCCCTTGGCTGGCCTGCGGCCCGCCTTCGACACGAGGCTTCGCAATTTTCCTGGTCTCCTGCGCTTTCGCGCCGGCGACTCGATTTTCCGCCGCGACACGGCCGGGCTCGCGGGCAGCTTTAGTTCGGGGGACGAAGCATTGGGGCCCGAAAGCGTTGCCGCCTTCGAGCCTTGGACGGAAAGCGAAAACCCGACCAGGGCGCAAAGCCGGACAGAGGTTCGCCCGCGCAGCCGCGTTCGCCTGAGACAATGAGCCGAGCCGCGCTCAACGAGCGGCTCGCGCAAGGAAGCGACGCCAGCGGTGCTCCGCGCGATCAGGCTCGGCTCGTCAACCCCAGACGCAGCGGATACGATGCCAATTGAGGCCGTGGTAGCGCCGCGCGGCTATTTTTCTCATGACGTTGGCTCCGAAGCGGTACGGCCATACTATGCGGTGCTGAGCAATTGGGACGTGGCGGCAGGCGAAAACCGCTGCCTTGCCGAAGCCCCCTACTTTGAGGCGCGGGGCGAATCGGAAGAGAGCCAGGCAGC
>JBPYDY010000361.1:0-7418 GCA_051986155.1 Methylocella sp. | reverse complement strand
CTAAATCGGCGCGAAGCCCAACGCGCCGCGGATCCTGGTCACGATAAAACTGCCGTCGCGGTTTGCCAGCACGCGCTCCAGATTGGCGCTGTCGATCTTGATGCTGGCAAAGCGCGGGCCGGAGGAGACGTCCTGCATGGAAGAGGCAAAGGCCTCGATCTCGGCCAGGGTCGCCAGCTCCCGCGCATCCGATATGCCGCAGGCTTTCGCAACGCCCACGAGGTCGGTGTTGGCTCCGGTGTGGCTCGCCTGTCCGCCGGTTTCGCCATAAACCTCGTTGTCGAGCACAATGATTGTCAAATTGCCAGGTTTCTGCAGGCCGACGGTGGCAAGGCTTCCCATGCCCATCAGCATCTCGCCATCGCCCGTGATCACCACGACCGGCAGTTTTGGCTGGGCCAGCGCAATGCCGAGCGCGATCATCACGGCGCCGCCCATCCCGCCCCACAGATAAAAATTGCGGTCATGATCGCCGGCAGCCGCGATGTCGTAGGTCGAAGCCCCGAGACCGCCGACGACGATGGCATCCTTGCGTCCCCCTAGCAGGGCCGCGACCACGCTGCGGCGCTCGAGAAGATTGGCTTTGCTCATTTGGTGAAAACCTTTGCGCCGATCAGGCGCTGCGACAACAGGACCGCGGTCGGCGTGCAGGCATTGAAGGCTTGCCCGGCGGCGGCCTCGACGACCTCGCGCACCTCGGCCGGGTATGAGGCCCGCAGCACCTTGATACCGGACAATTCGAGCACGCCGGCCGTGGCTGATCCCATCGGCACCTGCCACGGGTTGAATTCCCCCCACTCGCCGCGCATGGTCACCAGGGTCAGAAAGGGAAAGCGGAAGATTTGCGTCAGCGAGAACATGTTCACGCAATTGCCGACACCGCTCGACTGCATCAGCAGTGCGCCGCGCTGGCCGCCGGTCCAGGCGCCGGCCAACAATGCGATGCCCTCCTCTTCCGTCGTCAGCGGCACCGCGCGCATGGATGGCTCCGCCAAAACGCGCTCGATCAGCTGCGAATGTCCGGCATCCGGCACGTAAGGAACCTGACGGACCTCGAAACGCCTTAGAATCGAAAAGATATCGTCGGGCCAGGAGGGAGTGGCTTCGGCTGCTGGATCGGGAGCCTTACGGACGTGCATTTCACTTTCCGTCAAATCGCGGGACATTCATCGGGTGCCGGACTGTAGAGGGTGCCACGCTTTTCGAAAGAGGAAAATCGGCATATCGGTATCCACGAGCGGAATGGATAACCCGGTAGAAAGCGCTGCAACATGGATGCGACCGCGCGAGAACTCGCAAGCCATTTCGATATCGAAAAGCTGACGGGCGCTTTCTACGCGGATCCCTATCCGACCTACCGCGCGCTGCGCGAGCACGAGCCGGTCAAGCGGATGGCAGGCGGCTCCTATTTTCTGACGCGCTACGATGATCTCGTGAGCGTGTACAAGAACACAAAACTGTTCAGCTCGGACAAGAAAAAGGAATTTTCCCCGAAATACGGCACTTCGCTCCTTTTCGAGCACCACACTACGAGTCTCGTCTTCAATGATCCGCCGGCGCATACCCGCGTGCGGCGACTGATCACGGGTGCGTTGTCGCCACGCGCGATTGCGGAAATGGAAGGTGACATCGTCGCGCTCGTCGAGCGGCTGCTCGAAAAGCTTGCCGCCAAGCGAGACGTCGATCTGATCGAAGATTACGCGGCCGCCATTCCGATCGAGGTGATCGGCAATCTGCTCGGCGTGCCGCGCGAGGAACGTGAACCGCTCCGCGGCTGGTCGCTTGCCATTCTGGGGGCGCTCGAGCCCGTGATCGGCAAGCAGGCGTTTGATCGCGGCACCAGCGCTGTGCGCGAGTTTCTCGATTATCTCGAAACTCTGGTCGCGCGGCGGCGGGAAATGCCCGGCAATCCGGAGCGCGACGTGCTCACACGCCTGATCCAGGGCGAGGACAATGGCGAGCGCCTGGCCGAGAAGGAACTCTTGCACAACTGCATCTTCCTGCTCAACGCCGGGCACGAAACCACCACCAATCTGATCGGCAATGGCTTGGTGGCATTGTCGGAATATCCCGATCAGAAAAGACGGCTGATCGAAAATCCGCAACTGATCAAAACCGCGGTAGAGGAAATCCTGCGATTCGAAAGTTCGAACCAGTTCGGCAACCGCATGACAACCGCGCGCGTCGAACTCGGCGGCACCACCATGGAGGAAGGAACATCCATCACGCTTTGCATTGGTGCCGCCAACCGCGACCCCCAGCAATTCACTGATCCCGAAAAATTCGACGTTGCCCGCACTCCCAACCGGCATCTGGCGTTCGGCACCGGCGTACATCAATGCGCCGGCATGGCGCTGGCGCGACTTGAAGGCGCGATTGCGATCTCGCGGTTCTTGAGGAAATTTCCCGACTATGTACTGAAAGGCTCGCCGGTGCGCGGTGGACGTGCCCGCTTTCGCGGTTTTCTGAGCGTGCCTTGCGTGATTGGCTGAAAGCGATGACCTGCGTCAAGCATGCGTGCCCTGCGAATTCAGCGAGTGCAGTCGAATTGACAGACCGCCGAAATCCGACGAGGATTTTTTCTTCAAACAATAGAGAAGAAAAGAGCTTGGGATGAAACACTCAACCAAAATCTCCGCGCTGTTGGCTTTGGTGGTGACGGGTCTTTTGATCGCGCCCGCGCTGGGCAGAGATGCCTCGGTACTCAACAACAGCGCGATGCTCAATATGTTGCTCAAGCAGACCGGCGTGTTCGACAAATCCAAAACCGGCCAGTCGCCCGATTTTGTCGTCGACCCGAGCTGGCCGCGGCCGCTCCCCCACAATTGGCTGCTGGGGCAGATCGGCGGCCTCTATGTCGATCATCATGATCATATCTGGGTCTACAACCGGCCGCGCACACTCAATGACGATGAAGTCGGACTCGAGCAGGCCTTAAGCGGCGCGACTGATGCGAAGGGCCAGCCCGTCAACGGGCTTGGGTTCGTTCGTGCCAACGGCTTTGGCGCGGATTGCTGCCGCGCGGCGCCTTCGGTGCTCGAATTCGATGCCGACGGCAAATTGCTGCGCGCCTGGGGCGGACCGGCCGATCCGAACTTTGTCGGCGGCAAATGCAAGACCGAAGACGGTTGCATCTGGCCGAACGTCGAGCACGGCATCTATGTCGACGGGAAGGATAACGTCTGGATCGCCGGCAACTCGCCCGCACCGAAGCCGGGAGACAAGGAAATTCCGTGGACCACCAACAAAGGCGGCGGCGACGGCTTTATCCTGAAGTTCGACATGAACGGCAATTTCAAGATGCGGATCGGCGGCACGCCCACCGCCCCCGACTCAAACAGCAGGGATGGCGGCGCCAACGGCACTCCCCTGCTTTACCGGCCCGCCGACATGGTGGTCGATCCCAAGACCAATCGCCTCTATGTCGCGGACGGATATGCCAACCGCCGCGTCCTGATTGTCGATGCCGACAGCGGCAAATATATCGGTCATTTCGGCGCCTATGGAAACAATCCGATCGACGATGCGGCGGCCGCCGCGGCCGGCACCTGGCCGCAGGATTCCGCAAAGGGCGTGAAGAAGCCGGCGTTTTTTCGCAATCCCGTACACTGCGTGAAGATCGCCGACGACGGCAAAATTTACGTCTGCGACCGCGGCAATGACCGCATCCAGGTGTTTGACGGCAAGGATCCTGCGCTTGGCAAGGAATGCAGCAATCCGAATGGCGAGGCCGGCAAATGCGGCTTTCTGACCGAGCGCTTTGTCAGCGCCAGCACCTATACCCAACCGGTGATGCCGGGAACGGCCGTGTCGATGAATTTTTCGCCGGACAAGACGCAGACCTGTCTTTATGTCGGCGACAACACCAACCAGACGATTTACATCCTCAACCGCGGAAATCTCGAGCAGCTCGGCCGCCTCGGCCATGGCGGCCGGATGGCCGGCGATTTCCATTGGCTGCATCAGGTCAGTCTCGACAGCAAGGGCAATATCTACACGGGCGAAGTCGACACCGGCAAGCGCATCCAGAAATTCATCCGCTATGGGGCGAGCGGCTGTAACGGAACGGGATCGGCGATGATCGGCGGCGAGGCTTCGGACAGAAAATAGAAATCCAGATAAAGTCGCCGCGCACCCGCAGCCAAGCCGTGTAACGCGGAAGATGTGGCCCGATGCCGGTGACCAGCCTTCCTCGGCGCTTCGCAGAGAGCAGCTCTCGTCACTGCGCCTGTTCAAGCCCTTTCAAGATCACATTTGCGGCCGCGGCACGCATGCTGTCCGGATATGCTTGCGCAAAGGCCCTTAGGGCACCACGTGCCTTGGTTTCGAGTGCTTTCGGCTCGAGCGTCGAGGCAATCTCGACTTTGGCAGCAAGCTTGACTTGCCGCGCGAGGTCGACGGCATGGATGAAAGCGGCTTCCTCTCTTTCGTCGCGATCCTCGAGCAAGACGATTAGCGCCTCGGCCTCGGAGCTCTCTTTCTGGATCGCAGAAATATCGGCGCGAAGAGGCTTGAAAGGATCAAACGCAAAGCTCTCGTAAAAGCTCGCTTTGAGGAGCGCAAAGCGTGCCCGCGGCACATAGAGCGCGGCAGGCGCAAGGCGGATGGCCTCCTCCAGCTGCTGCCCCGGCACCAGGTAGCGCTTGAGCGCCCCGTCAAAATGAGGCGCCAGATTGCGCTGGGAGAGCCCTTTAAGCAGGATCTGTCCGTTCAGCGTCAACTCCCCGCTATGTGCCGCGCTATCGCGATTGAGCAGATCAGTTGCTTCGATGAGGGCTGTGCCAAGTGAAAACAGCATCTCGCCTTTGGTCCCCTGGTCAGATGCGTTTTTTGCGCGCTCCGAAGCCAAATCGGCTGCTGCAACAAGCTCGTTGGCCCGGTCCAGATCGATGATCTCGTGAGCGGCGGCGCCTGACATGACGGCTGCGAGAAAAAGCCCCGCCAGCAATCGAAGAATAGTGCCCCTCTTCATCGCCATTGCAGAATTACCCGAACTCGGTTTGTTCGCGACCCGGCGCCAAGGCCTAGTCATTTGGGATATCTTCGCCTGCGAAGAACGCGCGCGCGCCCGGATGCATGGGAACCACGCCATGCGAGGCGGCAACGGTCGCGGCGAGCCTGTCCTGATGTTCCGAAAGAGTCTTCGCTATGACATAAGCATGCCTTGCACGGAAATCCGGCCGACAGACCATGTGATGAGTCCCAAATGAGACGATCGCTCGTATCGGCCCGCCCTTGATATCCTCGAATGGAGCTTCGCCAAGAAAGAGCGCCTTCGCCCCTTCTGCTGATATCACCGCGACATCCTGCTGATCGGTTGCTATCAGCACCCCTATTCGTCTGGTATCGGCCGCCCTGACGAGCAGCGCACGCGATTCGGGAAGAAACTGCGCAAGCGTGTCCGTAGACGCTTTGGTGAGGGCGAGCCCCCTCTCGTCATCGCGCTCTCCGACAATAATAAGATGATAGCGCCGGTAAACCGGCCACATGCGGTCCGGATTAAGGTCCGCGCGCTCAAGCGGCTGCCTCTCCTTTGTTGGCCCCGCACCCCCGCCAAACCAAAACGCGTCCGCTTCGGAGACAAAGAGCGAGGCCGCGGCGCTCACAAGGCCCGTGAGAATCAAGCGGCGGTTGCCCGAGAAGCCGCAGGCGGGCGTGGAAGTCCGCCTGCAGTACTTATTCATCATTTTTGTTCGGGCTGGAAGATGTCGCGATTGAGGATTGCCGTCACACCGAGGTTGGGTATGTCCACGAGCTGGGCGATATTGAGGTCAACGGCGACACTTGTAAGGACGTAAGCCTGCTCGCGCGTGAGTCCCTTCTTCGCTACAAGGAAATCGATCATGTTCAGCGTCGCATTGCGAGCGGCCAGGCTGACATCCTCGGAGAGGTTTGCCAAAGGCGCAATTTTTTGGCCGCCGAGATAGGTCGAGAACGGGGGAAGCTGACCTTCAGGTTTGAGAGGGAGCCCGGAGACGGCATAAAAGCTCGACGGCGCGAGCTTCTTGAGCTGACCTTCGCCGCCTTCGAAATGCATGGTTGAAAGCAGCGAAGCCATGCCGGGGAGAACTTTTGCACGCATCGTCACCTTCGCGCCCATTTCGATAGCAGTGCCGCAAACCTCACCGCCGCCCTGGGCATAATGGACGTCGCCGGCAAATAGCCCGCATCCGTCGATGAAGCAGGGAAACAGCAACGTCGTTCCGACAACAGTCTCCTTCGTATCGAGGTTGCCACCGTTCTCGCGCGGGGGAATGGTGCGGACGCATTCATCTTTCGCAGGTCCGTTGGCGCCGCAAAGATCGGCAGGAAGGGCGTCCACGGGCTGCGGCGTCAGAGCCGCGCCCCCGGCATCGGCAAGCGCCTTCTCGCGCTTGATCCACTTTTCGAGTTCAGCCCTGCCCGGCAGGACACCAACAGTACCCATAAACGCGTTCATCGGCACGGATATGCCCGGCAGGTCTTTTGAGCGAGCCTCGTTACGGGTCAGGCTCCAGTGCACGATGTAGGGCTCACGGAAGACATCCCTCAGAAAACCGAAGCCAGGAACGATCGTGGTGTAACCGAAGTCGTCCGGAGCAATATCGATGATGGTTACGGCAAGGGCGTCGCCCCTCTTTGCACCTTCAAAGTATACGGGGCCCGTCAGGGGGTGGACGAGATTGAGATTGACGGCAGCCACATCCTGCGCGGTTGACGCAAAAGTCAAATCGGAATCAAGAGCGTCGCGGGTTTCAAGAACGAAAAGCTGATCCTGCTTTACGGTCGCCGCGGGCTTGATGTTGGGATGATACCGATTGAAGCAGTGCGGATCATCCTTGCAGTGCTTTCCGGTCTTGCCAACGACAACGGGAGGTGGACCCTTTACATCGCTGGTATCGGCCAGTGACGTTCCCCCGCCGCAAGCAAACAGCAATGCGAGTGCCATTTTCCACAAGGATGCGGTTTGCATTTGTTTTCTCCCCTCACGCATTCATGATCCTGCATTTCAGTCCTGCGATAGGCTCACGAGGTCGACGGACGCCTGTTCAACGACGCGCTGGCGCGAGCCAACGTGCGCGCGTCGCAACGAGCAACGCCCAGCCACCCGCATTTCCGGCATGGACCACGCCGGGCGGTCGCGAAATTTCTTTGTCAGGTTTAGGGCGCCACTCCGCAATCCGCAGTCGATAACGGCTTCGGCAAACGCATTTTCAATGCGATTTAGATCACCGGGCGCCATGTGGTCTGCCCTGAGCAGCACATGTTAGTCTTCTAGGTTAGTGTGGCGGTTCAGAAGTCCGCATCATTATTGCCGCGAGTTCGTCATGCGGACTTCTGAACCAAAGCCACACTAGAATCAGTAAGATGCTAGTGTCCTTTCGATTCCGAAGTTCGCAAACGAAGTTGCGGCACAATGATGCGAACTTCGGAATCGG
>JBPYDY010000360.1:0-3099 GCA_051986155.1 Methylocella sp. | reverse complement strand
CCTTGCGCCCGTCCCTGGCGCCTATTTCGAGGCCAATCTGGCCAATGAGAGGGAGCGTATAAGACTGTTGTGCACCGAAATTACCCAGGAAGAAGGCGTGCCGGGCCTTATTCTCGATGCGCGCCCGGCCATCGCTTGTGGCCAAGGATCGGTGCGTCTTCTTGAGGTCCAGCGCCCCGGCAAGCGGCCGATACCGGCACAGGAATTTTGGCGTGGCGCGCGCATCGGCGAAGGCACCAAGCTTCCCCTGCCAGGCGATGCCGCGCTTTAAGCTGACAATCGAATATGATGGCGCCCCCTTTGCCGGCTGGCAGCGGCAAGCAAACGGCCTTTCGGTGCAAGAAGCAATCGAAGACGCGCTGGAGGGGCTTTGCGGCCAAGCCGTTTCGATCTGCGGCGCGGGGCGCACGGATGCGGGCGTTCACGCCTTGGGGCAAGTTGCCCATGCCGATCTCGCCAGGGAATGGCCCCTCGACGTGCTTCGGGATGGTCTAAATGCCCATCTGCGCCCGCACCCAATTGCGATTCTCGCAGCCGAACACGTGCCCGCGGCCTTTGATGCGCGATTTTCGGCGAAACGGCGCCATTATCTTTACCGGATCGTCAACCGGCGCGCGCCCCTCACCCTCGAGCGGGGCCGCGCCTGGCTCGTGACGCGAAAACTCGATGTCTCTAAGATGCAAGAGGCCGCGCAGAGCCTCATCGGGCGGCATGATTTCTCGACCTTTCGCTCATCCGAATGTCAGGCCTCAAGCCCGGTGCGCACATTAGAGCGGCTCGATGTTGTGCGGACGGCGGGAGAAATTCACATCAAGGCAAGCGCAAGGTCGTTTCTGCACACTCAAATGCGCTCGATTGCCGGCTCGCTCGAGCATGTTGGGCGCGGCCGGTGGAGCGTTGAAGATTTCATTGCCGCGCGCGACGCGCGCGACCGGCGCCGCTGCGGCGTAATCGCGCCGCCCTGCGGGCTTTATCTCATGGGCGTCGATTATGAGCCCGTCTAAAGAAAGCTTGCCCGCTCACACCATATACTGGCCACCGTTCACGGTGAATGTGGAGCCGGTAATGAACCCCGACTCGTCGGCGGCGAGAAAGACGACGCAGCGCGCAACCTCGTCGGGCTCGCCAAGGCGGCGCACGGGAATAAGCGGCAGCACGGATTTTTCCAAGACTTCCGAGGGGACCGCCTTCACCATGTCGGTTGCGATATAGCCCGGGCAGATTGCATTGACGGTTATCCCTTTGCCCGCGTTCTCCTGAGCGAGAGATTTGGTGAAACCGATATCGCCGGCTTTCGATGCCGTGTAGTTTGTCTGGCCAACCTGGCCTTTCTGGCCGTTGATCGAAGAAACATTGACGATCCGGCCAAAGCCGCGTTCGCGCATGCCTTCGATCACTGGCCGGGTCATATTGAAGAGAGAGTTCAAATTGGTATTGATGACATCGTGCCATTGCTGCGGCGTCATTTTGTGCAACATGATGTCGCGCGTGATTCCCGCATTGTTGATGAGGATGTCGATCGGACCGAGGTCCTGGGCGACCTTGGCGAGTCCTGCGGCGCAAGCCTTATAGTCGGACACATCCCATTTGTAGACGGGGATTCCGGTATCGGCTTTGAATTTTGCCGCGGCTGCGTCATTGCCTGCATAATTTGCCGCGACCTTATAGCCGGCCCCTTTCAGCGCCTTGCTGATGGCGGCGCCAATGCCGCGCGTCCCGCCGCTAACTACCGCTACCCTCGCCATGCCCTTCCACCCTCCCTTTATCGTGAGGAAATTGTCTTCGCCCGCCGGAGGGCCTGTCCGCGCGCTAGCCGCTAGGCCCGGCAGGGCGGGCGAGCTTCAACGTGCGACGGTCATTGCTATGCCCATGCCGCCGCCAATGCAAAGCGTGGCGAGGCCCTTTTTTGTGCCGCGGCGCTGCATCTCATACAAAAGCGTGGTCAGAATCCGGGCCCCCGAGGCGCCGATCGGATGGCCGATTGCAATCGCCCCGCCATTGACGTTCACGATCGCCGGGTCCCATCCCATGTCCTTGTTGACGGCAAGCGCCTGCGCGGCAAAGGCCTCGTTGGCCTCGACAAGGTCAAGATCCTTGACCTTCCAACCCGCTTTCTCCAGCGCCTTGCGCGAGGCAGGTATCGGGCCAGAACCCATGATCGCGGGATCAACGCCGGCAGTGGCCCAGGAAACGATTCGGGCGAGGGGCGTCAGGCCGCGCGACTGGGCATCCTTGGCGCTCATCAGAACGACGGCCGCCGCGCCATCATTGATCCCCGAGGCATTGCCGGCAGTTACCGTCCCATCCTTGGTGAAAGCCGGTTTCAGTTTGGCGAGCCCTTCGAGGGTGGTGCCATGACGGATGTATTCGTCGGTATCGACGGCAATGTCGCCCTTCTTGCTCGCGACGGTAAACGGAATAATCTCGTCCTTGAACTTGCCCGCCTTCTGCGCCGCCTCGGACTTGTTTTGGGAGGCCAGCGCGAACCGGTCCTGCTCGTCGCGTGTCAACTGCCATTTCGCGGCAATGTTCTCGGCAGTCTGACCCATATGGTAGCCGTTGAATACGTCGGTGAGGCCATCCCGGATCATTGTATCGACGAATTTAAGATCGCCCATCTTGATGCCGGGCCGCAGATTCGCCGCATGCTGCGATAAGGACATGCTCTCCTGGCCGCCAGCGACGACAATCTTGGCGTCGCCATTTGCGATCTGCTGCATGCCAAGCGCAATCGCCCGCAGCCCGGACCCGCACACCTGATTAAGCCCGAAGGCGGTCTTGTCCTGGGGGATGCCTGCCTTGATTGCTGCCTGGCGAGCCGGATTCATGCCTTGGCCGGCGGCAAGGACCTGGCCGAGGATGACCTCATCCACCTCGGCTGCCTCGACACGGGCACGGCCCAGCGCTCCTTTTATGGCCGCTGCGCCAAGCTCGTGGGCGGGGGCCGTGGCAAAGGCGCCATTGAATGAGCCGATGGCGGTGCGCGCGGCGCTGACGATTACGATTTCACTCGGCATTCGGTTGATCTCCTCAATATTCGGCGGCAGCGTGCACGCCGCTGGTTTTTCTGCTAATCTGGGTCCGCGGCGCCCAGGGTAT
>JBPYDY010000359.1:0-6955 GCA_051986155.1 Methylocella sp. | reverse complement strand
TGTCGATGGTTTTACCGCCGCTCTCGACCAAGAAGCGCCTGGATGGGACCTTGTGCCGGGACACGCGGTGGTCATTGGCGCCGGCGGGGCGGCACGAGCCATTGTCTATGCTCTCAAACAACGAGGCTCGAGGCGCATTTTGGTTGCCAATCGCACGAAAGCGCGCGCGTCGGCGATGGCTAGAATGTTCGGCCCGCCGGTCGAAGTTGTGGATGAGTCTGCGCTCCAGCAGTCGCTGGCCCGCGCTGCGCTTTTGGTCAATACCACATCACTCGGCATGGGCGGGCAGCCGGCGCTTTCAATCGACATCGCGCCCCTTCCCTTAGAGGCGACGGTCAGCGATATCGTCTATGTTCCGCTTGAGACAGAACTGATCAAAGCCGCGAAAATGCGAGGCCTGCGCTCGGTCCCTGGCATACCGATGCTGCTGCACCAAGCAGTGCCGGGGTTTGAGCGCTGGTTTGGCGTAAGGCCTGCGGTGACCACGGAATTGAGGTCCTTGATCGAGGCGGATATCAGGGCGGCGCACTGATGTTCGTTCTTGGCCTCACCGGCTCGATCGGTATGGGAAAATCGACGGCGGCGGCGATGTTCCGCGCCGAAGGTATCGCGGTTCATGACTCCGATGCCGCCGTTCACGAGCTTTATAATGGGCAAGCTGCCGCGTCTATCGAGGCCGCCTTTCCCGGAACAAGTAGGGGTGGCGTGGTTGATCGCGCCCTTCTCGCCAATGCCGTCCTCGATAATCCAGCGGAATTGGCGCGCCTTGAGGCGATCATTCATCCGCTCGTTGCCGCGAGACGGGATGCTTTCCTTGCAGAGGCAGCGAAAAAAGGCGCTGGCCTCGTTGTGCTCGACATTCCGTTGCTGTTCGAGACGGGGAGCGAACGCCTTGTCGATGCCGTCGTTCTTGTCACTGCTCCGGAATCTGTGCAAAAGGCACGCGTCTGCGCGCGTCCGGGCATGACAGCCGAGCGGCTCGCCGCAATATTGGCAAGACAAATGCCAGACCCCGAAAAACGTGCTCGCGCACATTTCATGATCGATACGAGCCGCGGATTTGCCGCAGCGGAACAGCAAGTCCGCGAGATTGTGCGGGCGCTGGCCGGTTCCAAAAATAAGGCCTGAGGCCGCGAATGCGCGAGATAGTGATCGATACGGAGACGACAGGCCTCGACCCGGCGGACGGGCACAGAATTGTGGAGATCGGCTGCGTTGAACTTTTGAATGCGATTCCGACCGGCGATATTTATCATGCCTATATCGATCCGGAGCGCGACATGCCTGCTGCAGCGTTCCGGGTACACGGGCTGTCGGCCGAGTTTCTTGCAGACAAGCCGGTTTTTGCGGAGGTCGCTCGCGATTTCCTGGCATTCATAGATGACGCGCGGATCATCGCGCACAATGCCGAATTCGACATCCAGTTTTTGAACGCGGAACTCGGCCGCCTGAGTATCGAGCCAATTGCAGGCAATCGGATCGTCGATTCGCTTTCGCTCGCGCGGCGCAAATTTCCTGGCGCCCCAAATAGCCTCGATGCACTTTGTGCGCGCTTCGGTATCGATGTATCGCGGCGCACCAAGCATGGCGCCTTGCTTGACGCCGAAATTCTTGCCGAAGTGTATGCGGAGTTGACCGGCGGGCGGCAGGCGGTTCTTGCCTTTGGGCTTGGCGAAGCTGCAAACGTCCCGGACGGGCGGCTGCTAACCGAACGGCCTCATGCTCTTCCACCCCGGTTGAGCGAGTGCGAGCTCTCCAGCCATCGCAGCTTTGTAGCCGCGCTGGGCGTGACGCCGGTCTGGGCTCGCTATTTCGATTTCGCTCGCGAGAGTGCGGCGGGCGAGCTTGCCAATAACCCTGACGACGATGAGACAACCGCATCTTGCGGTCGGTTCGCTTGATATCCGTCCGATGAAAATTACTTTAGATTAGGGTACATTACGCCCGGTTATAATTAATCATCAAAAAGCTGGGGAGACGGAAGGGCTTGCTGTGTGGATCGCTTCCGTTCTTCCATGGGGTATGGAGATATTATCCACTGGCCCGTTTTTTATTATGGAATTCCTGGCGCGAAAATCTTTTATACTCATAAACCGCCGTCCGGCGCGGACTTTGCCACTGGCGTATGGCTGCCTTGACGGCGGCAGGAGGGAATTTCCGGAGTTTCCCTCGCGGCCTTCCGGTATTATAGACGAGGCTAGGACAGACCGGGGGCCTCGGCCATGAGCGACATGCGGCTCGTCGTTGCGGGAGCGGCAGGGCGCATGGGCCGCGTCCTCGTCGAAATTATCCGCCAGACACCCGGCGCGCATCTTGCTGCGGCTCTCGAACAGCCGGGATCGATTGCGATCGGCCAGGATGCGGGGCTCCTGGCCGGTTGCGGCCAGATGGGGGTAGAAATCAGCGGGGATTCGCTCGCCGCGGTTGTCGGCGCCGACGGTATCCTCGATTTCACTTCACCGCAATCGACGGTCGAACTTGCAGCGCTCGCGGCACAGGCGCGAATCGTCCATGTCATCGGTACCACCGGGTTGAACACGAGCGATCTTACAAAACTCGAAGCCGCCGCTCGCCACGCCGTCCTCATACGGTCTGGAAATATGAGCCTCGGCGTCAATCTCATTGCCGCTCTCGTCGAGAAGGCAGCGCATACGCTCGGGCCGGAATACGACATCGAAATCGTTGAGATGCACCATCGGATGAAGGTCGATGCGCCATCTGGCACGGCGTTTCTCCTCGGCGGGGCTGCCGCAAAGGGCCGCGGGGTCGTGCTCGAAGATCATTCGGTCCGCGCGCGCGATGGCCATACCGGTTTGCGCCGGGCGGGCGATATCGGCTTTGCTGCACTGCGCGGCGGGACCGTCATCGGAGATCACAAGGTGATTTTTGCCGGGCCAAGCGAGCGTATCGAATTCGCCCATGTTGCGGAGGATCGCAGCATTTTCGCACGAGGCGCGGTGCAGGCGGCGCTCTGGGGGAGGAACCAGAAGCCAGGCCTTTACTCGATGGCCAATGTGCTTGGACTGTCCGGCTGAATTCCGGTCCAGACGCGCAAGCTCTACCATTCGGGAAAGCGTGCTACAGTCGCCCCATATATTGGGCAGCGTCACCTGCGATTGCATCTCGCCCATGAGCCTGGATACGCCAGATTTACCATTCTCGGCTCCCTACGCGCCAGACGACGAAATTCTTGCCGCCGAACTCCTTGCTGGCGCTGGGCTCTCGAAAGAGGCCGAGACACGGATTGACGCGCGCGCACTGCGGCTCATCGCTTGGGTCCGGTCGAAATCGAACCGCATTGGCGGACTCGAGGACCTGCTGCGCGAATATTCCTTATCGTCTGAAGAAGGGGTCGCTCTGATGGTCCTCGCGGAGTCGCTGTTGCGGGTGCCCGACGATCTCACCGCCGATGAGCTCATCAAGGATAAGCTTACCTCTTCCGACTGGAGCCGGCACTCAGGCGAGTCGGACCAGCTTCTCGTTTCGGCGGCCGCTTGGGCGCTCGGCCTAAGCGCGCGCGTCATCGGCAAAGGGAAAACCCCGGAGGGTGTGGTTCTGGCGCTTGCCCGAAGGATCGGCGCCAGCGCCCTCCGCGCCGCCGCGCGCCAGGCGATGCAGCTCATGGGATCGCATTTCATCTTCGGCGAAGCGATCGAAGACGCCTTGGCCCGCGCGCGGTCGCGAGAGGGGCGGAACTACCGTTATTCTTACGATATGCTTGGGGAAGGCGCGCGAACGAAAGAGGATGCCAAACGCTATTTTGAATCTTATGCAATTGCCATTGAAGCAATCGGCAATTCCGCCGGCTCTGGCCACTTGCCGCAGAGGCCTGGTATTTCGGTCAAGCTTTCGGCCTTGCATCCGCGCCACGAGCCACTTTCGCGCCCACGCGTGCTCGCCGAACTGGTGCCGAAAACTGCCGAGCTCGCGCGCGCGGCCAAGCGCCACGATTTAAACTTCACAATCGACGCCGAGGAAGCTGACCGGCTGGAGCTGTCGCTCGAGATTTTCGATCGGCTGCTCGCCGATCCTTCGCTTGGCGGATGGAATGGTTTTGGACTTGCGGTGCAAGCCTATCAAAAGCGCGCACAGGCGGTGATCGATTATGTGGCTGAACAGGCGCGCCGGAATGGCCGCCGCTTGATGGTGCGCTTGGTAAAAGGCGCCTACTGGGACACCGAGATCAAACGGGCGCAGGAGCGCGGTCTTGCCGATTATCCCGTATTTACGCGCAAAGCGATGACCGATCTCAACTATATTGCATGCGCCAAAAAACTGCTTGACCGGCGTGACATCATCTATCCGCAATTTGCTACTCATAACGCGCTGACTATTTCGACGATCGCCGAGCTTGCGGGGGACACGAGTTGCTTCGAATTCCAGCGGCTCCACGGCATGGGCGAGGACATCTTTGCTGCCTTAATGGCCGAGCTCTTTCCTGCACCTGCGTGCCGGGTCTACGCGCCGGTTGGAAGCCAGGAAAATCTCCTCGCCTATCTTGTCCGGAGGCTGCTTGAGAACGGCGCCAACTCGTCGTTTGTCGCGCGCCTGAGCGATCCGTGGGTCGAAAGCGCCGAGCTCCTTGTCCGGCCAGAGGTCATCATTGGCGACGCGGCACACGCGCGTGCGAAGGAGCTGCGGCTGCCTTCGGACATTCACATGCCGTCGAGGAAAGTGGCGAACGGAATTGCGTTTGGCGATCGCAAGGCAGTTGCGGCACTCACGAGCACGATCAGGAAATCCACACGCGTGCGGCACGTTGCGCCAGTCGTTTCTGGCGCACGCCGCGATGGACCGGAGCGCGACGTTCGGTCGCCAATTGACGGAACACAAATTGGCACTGTGCGCGAGGCCTCGCCCGGACTCGTGAATGAAGCCCTGCGCGAGTCTCGTATGGGGTTTTACCATTGGTCTCACGTGGCGGCGGGCATCCGGGCAGCATGCCTGTGCCGAGCCGCGAGCCTTCTCGAATCCGAAGCGCCTGCCTTTCTTGGCCTGCTGCAGGCCGAGGCAGGGAAGACGCTTGAGGACGCGATCGGCGAATGGCGGGAAGCAATTGACTTCTGCCGATATTATGCACAGGAGGCGCGCCGGCTCTTTATGAGCGCCTCGGCGTTGCCTGGACCGGTTGGCGAGGACAATAGATTGAGCCGCATTGGGCGCGGCGTTTTTGTCTGCATCAGCCCCTGGAACTTTCCGTTGTCGATTTTTCTCGGCCAGGTCACGGCCGCGCTTGCCGCTGGAAACAGCGTGCTTGCAAAACCTGCCGGACAAACACCGTTGATTGCGGGCGCCGCCGTCGAACTCCTCCATCGCTCTGGCGTGCCGGCCAGGGCGCTGCATCTCCTGCCGGGCGGTAACGATATCGGCGAAATGCTGGTTGCGCTTCCCGATATTGCCGGAGTTGCGTTCACGGGGTCTACCGCGACCGCTTCAAAAATCAATCAAAGCCTAGCAGCGAAGGACGGCGCAATTCCGGTGCTGATCGCCGAAACCGGAGGGATCAACACGCTGATTGCGGACGCGACGGCACTGCCCGAGCAAGTCTGCGACGACGTTCTTGCCTCGGCATTCCGCTCGGCGGGACAGCGTTGTTCCGCCCTGCGGCTCCTTTGCATCCAGGAAGATGTAGCAGACAGGCTGCTTACGATGATCTGCGGCGCGGCGCGGGAGCTTTTGGTTGGCGACCCGCGCGATCCGCAAACCGATGTTGGTCCAATCATTGATGACGCCGCCGCAGCAAGGCTTAACGCGCATATCGCAGCGATGCGCGGCTCGCCAATCGTTCACTTCGCGGGCGCGATACCACAAACTGCGCCGCAATCCGGGTTTTATGTTGCGCCGCAAATTTTTGAGCTTGATCGTCCAACAGACCTCAAGCGCGAGATCTTCGGCCCCATCCTTCACGTCGTCCGGTATAGGGCGTCCGAACTCGATCGATTGCTCGATTCGATCGAATCGACCGGCTTTGCGTTGACGCTGGGAATACATTCGCGTATCGGCGCCACGATTGAGTATATTTTGGGCCGGCGGCTCGCAGGCAATTGCTACGTCAATCGTAATATGATCGGCGCCGTAGTCGGCACTCAGCCGTTTGGCGGGTTCAATCTTTCAGGCACAGGCCCTAAAGCAGGCGGACCGCATTATCTCAGCCGCTTTTGCCATGAACAGACGGTTTCGATCAATACCGCTGCGGTCGGTGGAGATGCAAGCCTTATCAACAGCATGCCATAACAGCGACAGCGACGCTTGCCGACCTAACCGCGCGGCTTGTCGGCGCTTGCCGCCTTTCGTGCGCAGGCAGGCAGCCAACTAGCGCGTCTGGCGCAGGCGAAATTGTAACTACAATCCAATTGTACGCTATTTACGAGCGAACCGGAGAATGCACGGGTCTGATTTTGTGTTATATGGGCTAATGGCGCGCCATCTATTGGAGGCCGGGGTAATGTCTGAGTCTGCCACGAAGACCAGGCTTGAACAGCAAGTCTGCTTCGCAATCTATTCGGCGATGCACGCCGTCAATAAGGCCTATCTGCCTCTGCTCGAAAAGCTTTCGCTTACTTATCCGCAATATCTCGCCATGCTGGTGCTTTGGAAGTGCGACAACGTCACCGTCAAGGAGCTTGGCGGGCGCCTCTTTCTCGATTCCGGCACGCTCACGCCGCTGTTGAAACGGCTCGAAGCCATGGGTCTCGTGGATCGCACCAGAGATCCGAAGGACGAACGGAAGGTGCGCCTGTCGCTCACAGGCAAGGGCAAGGACCTTCGGCAGGATGCGCTCGCGATCCCGGGCCAGATCGCCGCCGCCATGGGTCGGCCGGCGGACGATCTTAAGGCGGTCCGCAAGGAGCTCCGGCGGATCAGAAATTGCCTCTTTGAGGCCCGCGCCCCGAGATTTTGGGAAACCGGAGTCGAGCAAGGCTGAGGCAGCCTTCAACTAGGCCGATGAGCCCAG
>JBPYDY010000358.1:0-3339 GCA_051986155.1 Methylocella sp. | reverse complement strand
ATAGCTTCCATAAAGGTCACGTTAACGCCGAAGGCTTCGGCCGCGCGCTTGATCTCCTCCTGCGGCGTTCCGATTGGAATATTTTTTAGCGATTCGAGAACCGTATCCGCTGGCTTCTTGTCGGGTGGAACTTCGAAATAAATGTAATCTGCGAGGTATGAAGGATGGTCCTGCTTCGACGAGCTCAGATCATCGTCAGCCGGAACTTTGGAAAACATATCCCGCACAACCGCATTGGAGACTTCTGCGTCCAGAGCCGTTCGCTCCTCATTGCCAATTTCACGCGGCGATTTCGCTGACGCGGCGCTCACGACCACACACGTCACGAGGGCCGGCGCCAAAGCGCCGGCCAAGCATGCCTGCCATTTCATGGAACCCACTCTCCCGCTCAACGGAGCGCGGTTTTATTCGGCATTGTGGCAAGAGTTCGGGAATTTTCAGTCTTTAAGTGATCATTCACATGCTGAAATACGGCACTCGAACCGACTGTTCGTTATTTGATGGCTGGGTCTGCGTTATGAGGTTTTGAAGCGCGCTGGTTTCCGCTGCGAACTATGCGGCATCTCAGCAGATAAGCGAGCGATCGAGGTTGACCATGTCGTTCCACGAGAACACGGTGACGAGGATGACCTGACCAATCTTCAAGCGTTCTGCTTCAAATGCAATGCGAACAAAACGCGCGATGATCAGGATTTTCGAGTAGTCCGCGAAGGCATCATCGGGGCTGCCGAGCGTCGAGGAAGTGAATTTCTCGCAGCCTGGCGGGCGCACTCAATTCAAGGCACTTCAACCGGGTGAATTGTTCCTGTTCAAACTGCACGCGCCACGAAACTTTATTTTCGATGGTGGCGTCTTTGCCCGTTCGGACATTCTGCCAGTTTCCCTCGCTTGGGACGCCTTTGGCACAGGTAACGGCACGGCTTCCCTTGCAGAATGCGTGAAAGAATCGCCTGTTACCGCAGCAAAGCGGACGAGTAGAGCGCTACACCCGAGCCGCCGAGCAGGAACGGCTGGCACGAGCGGCTATCAAACGCCAAACCGTGACGAAAATGGCAAACTTCTCGATGAGGTGGCAAACTCAGAAGACGAGATTGAATTACTAGCTTAAATTGCCGCATGGCGCTCCCTACGGGATCGAACCTGTGTTTCAGCCTTGATGGGGCTAGTTCTCGGATAACGGCGGTTAGCCACGAACCTCTACAAACCCTTATTTCATCGGCATATTGTACGTGACCGACTGCCACGATACTCTTTCGCCCCCTACGGATTTTAGGTAAAAGTTAGGTACGGCGGCCGGAAGGTAGGACATGGCTCGTCTGGTTCGGGATGCGAAATTGGAAACGCGGACGGCGCGCGCTCGCTTGCCGATCTGTCCGAAGCCCTATTTCCGGCGGCTCGAAATCGGTTTCCATCTCGGCTATCGGCGCCTGTCGAGCACAGGCACTTGGATTGCCCGCCGTTTCGCTCAGGACGGCCGCTATCGCGAGAATCGACTTGGGCTCGCCGACGATACCCAGGATGCCGATGGCGTATCTGTGCTTGATTACGGCCAAGCGCAGAAGGCCGCGCGGGAATGGTGGCGCGCCGAATTGCGACGTGAGGAAGGGCACGAAGGCCGAACCGGCCCATTCACGGTGGCGGACGCTATTACGGAATACCTGAAGGCTTTGGAGCGGCGCGGCAGCAAGGGTATTCGGGAAACCAGATATAAGGCCGACGTGCATATCCTGCCGATGCTTGGCACCGTGCAAGTCGCCAAGCTCACGGCAAGGCGGATCGAGGATTGGCACCATGACCTTGCCGAGAAGCCACCGCTCGCCCGCAGTAAGGCGGGCAAAAAGCTGAACTACCGCAAGGCGGATAAGAGCCCGGAGGGCATTCGCAGGCGCCGCGCGACAGCGAACCGCGTCATGACGGTTCTCAAGGCGGCCCTCAATCACGCCTGGAAAGCCGGACACGTCGGCAGCGATGACACATGGCGCCGCGTGCGCCCGTTCAAGGCGGTGCAGACGGCGCGCGTGCGATATTTATCCGAAGCGGAATGCACACGCCTGGTCAACGCTTGCGAACCGACGTTCCGCAATCTTGCTCGCGGGGCCTTGCTGACCGGTTGCCGTTATTCCGAGCTTGCCGCTTTGCGCGCGGCCGATTTCAATGCCGATGCTGGCGTGATCACAATTCGCCACAGCAAAGCCGGCAAGCCGCGCCATGTCGTTCTCACCGCGGAAGGACAACGGCTGTTTACCCGGCTCACCGCCGGGAGGCTTGGCGATGATCTGATCTTCCGGAACGAAGGACGCATTCAACGCGCCTTGGAGCGCGAGCGCAAACGCTTGAAAAAGGACGGCAAGTCCTTAAACAACGCGAGAGTCAATGACACAGGCGAGTGGCGCGCCGCCGAGCAAGTCCGGCTGATGGCCGATGCTTGCAAGCTGGCCAAGATCAAGCCGGCCGTGTCCTTCCATGTGCTGCGCCACACTCATGGCTCGATACTCGCGATGCGAGCGGTGCCGATGGCCGTCATCGCCGAGCAACTAGGCCATGCCGACACGCGCATGACGGAAAAGCACTATGCGCATCTTGCGCCGTCCTATGTCGCCGACACGATCCGGGCGCATTTCCCGACGCTCGGGATTGCCGGCGAAACGAACGTCGTCGCCATGAAGCCGAAAAAGCGCCGCAGCCGGCAGACCTAAAGCGCCAGCGATCTTGCTTGATTTTTGATGCAAAGTCCCCGGTTTGAGGCGCGGGCGCCCTGCGATGAAATGCATTTTGTTACATTGGCGATACAATTCGCCCGCAACCGCGCAGCAATGATGGTTGCCTACTTACCGCATGATTGGATTGGAACTGTGTACATCACAACTCAAGGACCGCTTTGTCCATGCGCAATGATCACTCCAATAAATGCGCGCCAGATGCGCCGCTTTGCCCGAGCTGTGCTCAGAGCATGCGGCTCGCTAGAATAACGTCGCGATTTGGCGACCTTCCTGATCTTCATTTGCAGCAGACATCGCCGAAATGGTTTCGCCTATCCGTATACCGTTAGTGACTGGCCATGTAGACATCACGAAGGACGTTTGCTTCAAGTTCCAGATCATCCAGCCGATGCTTAACCACGTCACCTATGCTGATAATGCCAGCCAGCTTGCCGTTGCAAAGCACAGGCATGTGCCGCACGCGATGGCGGGTCATCGAGCGCATCAGGTGGGTAAGATCATCCCCAACGGACGCGGTGATCAAGCCATGGGTCATGATGTCCTTTACTTTCATAGACGCAACGGGCTCGCCGTACTGAGAAAACGCGCGCACGATATCGCGTTCCGAGATAATACCGAT
>JBPYDY010000357.1:0-2793 GCA_051986155.1 Methylocella sp. | reverse complement strand
TCGGGTCGACCTCCCAGATCATGCGAAAATTGTGATCCGGATCGACCGAGCCGCTTTTTGCCGGCAGGTCGCGCACGTGGCCGAAGGAGGCCAAAACCTCGTAGCCGCGGCCAAGATATTTATTGATCGTCTTCGCCTTAGCGGGCGATTCTACCAATACTAGATCCATGGTAATCCAATGATTATACTCAGTCTTTTCCCGGTTTCGGGCCCCCGCCGGCCAAACCCGGCCGCCGCGAAGATGGGTAATGAGGCCCCGCCTGTCAAATCAGCCCGAACATGACGAGCGGGCTTTTCTGCGACAAAAGGCGCCGGATTGGGCGATCCAGCGTAGCACGTTTGGGTTGAGGGCGTCTTGGCATACTCGCAATTGCATGGGCGGCGGCCACAAGCCGAGCGAACAGCTTAGGGTCCCGTGACGCCGACACGCTGCAGGAACAGGCGGCCGGGATAGCCGTCGGCCGCCATGCCGAACCGGTGCTGCATTTGCCTGATCGCATCGCGCAGCGCGAAATCGATATGGCCGTTGAGATCGTCGACCTTAAAGCCCAGCGCGGCAAGCCGGCGTTGCAGCACCACCCGTTGTCCCCGCGAGGGCTGGAAATCGTTTGCGGGCCACGGCGTGCGCAACGGGGCAAAGCCGCGCAGCCGGTCGGAAAATAACCCAACCGCAAGCGCATAGGCATCTGAATTGTTGTACTGCTTGATGACGGTGAAGTTCTGCGTCACGAGAAAGGCCGGGCCTCCGGCGCCGCTGGGAAAGAACAGGATCGCCTCGTCGGCCGCATCGGGCAACGCCGCGCCATCGGTGCGCTTAAAACCGCGGCCGGCCCAGGCGGCAAAACTGTCGCGGCTCGTGCCATAATCGAAGTTTTGCGGTACCCGCACCTCAAAGCCCCAAGGCAAGCCCGGCCGCCAGCCGGCTTTTTGCAGATAATTGGCGATCGAGGCCAGCACGTCGGGCACGCTGGTCCAGATATCGGGACGGCCGTCCCCGCCGAAATCGATCGCAAAGGTCAGATAGCTCGACGGCAAGAACTGCGCCTGGCCCATGGCGCCGGCCCAGGAGCCGACGAATTGTTGCCGCGGGATGCGGTCCTGTTGCAAAATCTTGAGCGCGCTGAGCAACTCGTCGCGGAACAAGGGCGGCTGGAATTGCGCATAGGCCAGCGTTGCAAGCGAGCGGAAGACGTCCCAGGGGTCGCGCGCCTCGCCGAATGACGATTCGACGCCCCAGATGGCGACGAGGATGGTCGGATCGACCCCGAAACGCGTCTCGATTGCTCGCAACGTAGCCGACCACTGCGCGTACTTCCGCGTGCCCGTGGCAATGCGCGCGGGCGACACAAGGCTCGCGAGATAGGCGCTCATCGGCTTGCCGTATTCGGGCTCGCGCTGCATGGCGGCGAGCACGGCCGGATCGGGTGTGAGGCCGGCCATTGCCCGGTCGAAGGTGGCCTGGGTAATGCCCTGTGCGGCTGCATCGGCGCGCAACGCGGCAAGGAATCTTTCGAACGATTCGGCACCCGCGCGACCGTTATGTCCCGCGAGCACAAGTAGCGTCAGGATCGGCCATCCGCGCCAAAGCCTCGCCAGTGTTCTCACATGGGTATTCCTTCGTCTAGCGCAGAGAAGTCAGAGCGGTGCTCCTTCGCCTCTCCCACAGGGAGAGGTCGCATCGAAGCAGCGCGCCCGAGCGAGGGTGTTGAATGGCCTGGACGATCGCCCCAACGCGCTTGCTTATGGCTTCCCCAGAAAAGCGACACCGTCTGCCGCTGTACCTTCCAACCGTCCCCCGATTTTCATAAAGCGCGGGCAGCATCCTAGCGGACCGCGCGTGGCGAAGTTTTGGAGAGCCGGCGCCGGGCCTGCTTTTTCGGCAAATGCGGCTCGACCTTCGACCACAGTTCGTCCGCGATCGGCTTGGCTCCTCCTTCGGGTTACCAAGCCCTTGAATCAATACATAGCTAATAAGGCCTTAAGCCTCGTCCGTAAGTCGGCCCGTCTTCGGTTCACCTTATGTCCGCGGGCGCAAAAGGCGGCTTGTTCCTGCTCGGGTACTTCTCACACCTTGTTCTCGCTTCGGACCCAATGTTGTACCCGTTCGGGAACATTCGTCCTTGACTTCGCGGTTTTGGGTGACGATGTTCCCGATCGGGAACGTGGACATGTGGCATGAAGAAGGGCCATACGATTGACCGGCGGGCGTCTCAGGCCGCGCACACATTTGGATCGCTCATACGCAGTCGCCGACAAGCTCTTGCCATGAGCCAAGATCAACTCGCGCTGGCGACCGGCGTGGGCAGAAGGTTCCTGATCGAGCTTGAGGCAGGTAAGGCCACGTGTCACCTCGGCCGTAGTCTTGTCGTCGCCCAGGCCCTCGGTCTTCACCCAGCGCTGCAGCAGTCCGGCGCAGCGTCCCCATCGATTCCCGCCCTGGATCTGCCTGACATTCCAGGGGATGAGGATGCGAATGACTGAGCTTCCCGCTTATTTTGAACAGCGGTTGATCGGCACAATCACTGTCAGCAGTAATGGCTCGAGCTTCACCTATGACCCTCATTGGCTCGACACCAGAGGCGCCTTCCCAATCTCGACAACAATGCCGCTGCAGGAAGGGCGTTATGCTCCTCGGATTTTCCAACCCTGGGCGGCCAACCTGCTTCCGGAAAGCGTCCAACTGCGCACCGTCGGACAACTCCTCGGAACGGCTCCAAGTGACGTAATCGGATTGCTCTCGGCAATTGGTCGCGATACTGCGGGTGCTCTTTCGATCGGAAAATTTGGCGGTAC
>JBPYDY010000356.1:0-2500 GCA_051986155.1 Methylocella sp. | reverse complement strand
TGGATCAGCGAAACTTCTAAGAGTTCGCGCGGGGTGAGCTTGGGCAGGATCGAGGGGAGCCTTGCGGCGAGCATCGACTTGCCCGCTTGCCCGCGCCCGGCGGTCCGTTCAGCAAAAGATTGTGGCCTCCCGCGGCGGCGATTTCGAGCGCGCGTTTGGCGCTTTCCTGTCCGTTGATATCGCGAAGGTCTGGCTGTGCGGCGGATTGGGCCTGGACGGCCGGGCTTGGCCTTGCCATGACCTGCGTGCCCTTAAAATGATTGGCGAGCTGGATCAGGGACAGGGGCGCCAAAACATCGATGTCCCGGCCTGCCCAGGCGGCCTCCGGCCCGCTCGCATAGGGACAGATCAGGCCATGGCCGCGCGCATTGGCGGCAATCGCGGCCGGGAGCAGGCCAGCGACGGCAGTGACCGTTCCGTCGAGCGCGAGCTCGCCGAGAACCGTGTAATTTGCAAGCGCGTCGGCAGGAATGGCGCCAATAGCCGCCAGTTTGCCAAGCGCGATCGGCAAATCATAATGGCTGCCTTCCTTGGGGAGATCAGCGGGCGCGAGGTTGACGGTGATGCGCTTTGCAGGCATCGCGAGGCCGGAGGCATTGAGTGCAGCGCGCACCCTCTCGCGCGATTCGGCCACCGCCTTGTCGCCGAGCCCGACCACGGTAAAAACCACATTGCCGTTGGCGATTTGCACCTGGACGTCCACCGGGCGTGCCTCTATGCCTTCGAACGCGACGGTTGCAATTCTGACGACCATGGTAAGGCCTCATTTTTCAGCGCCCGCGGAGATTAGCTAAGACGAATCGGAGCGCTTGCATTTGTCGGCGCGCGGGTTCCACCGGATCCTGAAACTTGCGCGCACGATTGCCGATCTCGACGGCGCCGAGAGGATGCGCAGCCTGCATCTCGCCGAGGCGCTGACCTACCGGGTCGACACGACCCGGCAATTGCGCGCGGCATGAGCGCGCCGCCAGATACCAATCCTGGTCCGGTATATTACCTTTCGTTGCGGAAAGCAGTCAGCGCGATTGCAACAGGCGCGCGACGACCTTCGAGGTAAAATCCACCATCGGCACGATTCGCGAGTAGTTGAGCCTGGTCGGGCCGATCACGCCAAGCACGCCGACGATGCGCTGTTCCCGGTCGCGGAAGGGCGCCGCGATCATCGACGAACCAGATAGCGAAAAGAGCTTGTTCTCCGAGCCAATAAAAATGCGAACGCCATCGCCGCCCTCGGCCCGGCTCAAAAGCTCGATCACCTCCTTTTTCGTTTCGAGATCGGCAAACAGCAAGCGGATTCGCTCCAAGTCCTCGATCGCCTTGAGATCCTGCAGGAGATTGGCCTGGCCGCGAACGATGAGCTGCGAACCATGTGCGGCGGACTCAGCCCAGCTTGCAAGCCCGGCATCGACGAGCCGCGCCGCCAGCTCCCCAAGCTCCGCCTCGGCCCGCTTGCGCGAAGACTCGATCTCGGATTTGACCTCGTGCAAAGTGCGGCCGGTGATCCGCGCGTTGAGAAAATTGCTGGCCTCGCTCAAGGCCGCTGGCGGCAAGCCGGACGGTATGTTGAGGATTCGATTTTCAATGAAACCGTCCTCCGCGACAAGCACCGCAAGCGCGCGCTCCGGCTCGATACGGACAAATTCAATATGTTTGAGCCGCGCGCTATCTTTTGTGGTGACGACGACGCCGGCACTGCGGGTCAGACCCGACAGCATGAACATCGCATCGCCGAGCACATCTTCGAGTGTTTGCTGCCGCGCCGATGCCTTGACCTGCGCCTCGATCTGTTTGCGTTCGTCCTCCGAGATGTCCCCTAATTCGAGCAATGCGTCGATGAAGAATCTTAAACCCAGTTCGGTGGGGAGCCTGCCGGCGCTGGTGTGGGGCGAGCAGATGAGGCCGATCTCTTCGAGATCCTGCATCACATTGCGGACCGAAGCCGGCGACAGCGGCACCGGCAAAAGCTTGGCAAGATGGCGCGATCCGACCGCCTCGCCGCTCGAAAGATAGGAATCGACAATGAGCCTAAAAATTTCACGCGAGCGTTCGTTGAGGCGGGCAAGGCTGGTGCCTCCAAGCTGCGATGGATCGCGCGCATGGTTCACAGGAATCGCCATGGCGGCTAAAATGGCCGCATGCGGCCAAGGATGCAAGCACGGGCTCGCGGTGAGCTTAAGGCCACCGGCGGCACCGGTCAACCAAAGCGCCGCCGCCGCGATCGTCATGCCGAAAGCGATGTGATCGTTCTACGGCAAAAATCGATTGGAACTTCTCTTTCGCCGCGAGAGGGCCCGCATAAACAGCGGCAGCAGGAGACGCGGCTTCAGTTGCGGATCAACTGATTGTAATAGCAATATTTTTGTGAACAACCGATAACCCAGGTCAACATCCATTGGCGCACAAAATCTGTTGCCCTAGGTGTTGCCCCGAGGAGCACATCGCCAATGAAAACTATGCTCACTGACCGGGCCTTAAAGGCCATGAAACCCGCAGCGCCGGG
>JBPYDY010000355.1:0-2425 GCA_051986155.1 Methylocella sp. | reverse complement strand
AGCCTCCGCACAGGGAACTGCCATGTACCCGTTATGGTGCGATAGTATCTTTGGCTTACTCTTCGCGAGTTGCGAGACCGCGGCAGAAAGGCACGGCGACATGAATTGGCCGCTCATTATGGTGGCGCTCGTGCCGCTCGTATTGGCGGGGTATTTTTTCGTGCGATTTCTCAGAAACGATTAAGGAGATTTTCTGAGCTGCAGGGAGCATTGGCGCACTCAAAGTGCCTATCGTGCCTGAGGCCGAAAGCAGGAGCATACCCCCGACCTCTTCTCGGCCCCTTACGGCATTGCACCGGGCGAGCACCACCCCGGTTTGCGGACTGGCAACGCCGCCGCCACGCGCAGCAAGCCCATCAATCATCCTTCATCGGGTCGAGATAGGAGCCGCGCGCGCTCGCGGCGCGGGCCTCTGGCTGCCGCGGCACCTCTTGCAGGAGGGGCGCACGCTCATCGCCTGCGATCTGGCCGAAACCGTCCCGCTGATAAATGTCGTCCCGGAACTGGGGCTGGCCGTCGGGCGTGGCCCAGGCGGTGACATAAACCCAATAGACCGGGATTGGGGCTGCGAGCTTGACATCTTCACGCAGGCCATCGCGGATCACCTGGTCGATATGCGCGCGGTCCCAGCCCGGCGTGTCCCTAAGCAGCCAGGTTACATAGTCGCGGACGTTTTGAACCCTTATGCAGCCCGACGAGACGAACCGGTCGTCATCGCCAAAAATAGTCTTTTCGGGGGTGTCATGCATGTAGACACCATAAGGATTGTTGATATTGATCCGCACCACACCCAGAGAATTGATGTCGCCGCCCGGATCTTGGCGGAACTTATAATTGACCGCGTCAAGCGAATTCCAATCGATCTGGTTGGGCTGAAGCTCCACTCCGTCCTTGTCGAAGATCCGGATGCGATGTTCCGCCAGATAGTTCGGGTTTTGTTGCATTCTCGGGATCAGGTCCTTGCGGATGATCGAGACGGGCACGGTCCAATAGGGGTTAAAATTTATATCGATTGCCCTGGTCATCATGACGGGCGATTGGCGGTCGATTTTTCCGACCCCCGCCGCGTGATGCGTGGCGACGACGCCGTTCTCGACGGTCTCGACTTCCATCGCCGGAATATTTGCGACGACAAATCGCTGACCAAGGTTCCCGGAATAAGACCTCAGCCTGACGAGATTGACCTCGAGCTGCTGCAGCCGGAAGTTGGCCGGGACATTGAGCGCGGCAAGGGTCTCCTTCGACACCACGCCGGTTTGGAAGAGCCCATGCCGGGCTTGGAAATGCTTGACGCCCGCTTCGACAAAAGAATCGAAGACGGGCGAACGTCCGGCCGCGGAGTCAAGGTCGCCCGAAGCGGCAAGCCGCTGCCGAAGGGCGACGACCGCTTGGCCGCTCATGCCGAGCTTAAGGGGTGCGCCTGCCGGAACGCTGGGAAAGCCGCCGTTAGCGACAATTTGCCGGTAGCTCTCGATCGCCTGCTCGGTTGCCGCAAGGGTCTCCGGCGACAGCACGGGCGTGTTCGAGCGGCTGACCGCGAGGCGCTGATCGGGGTCATAGCGTTGCGCCCATTCGGCCTGCGCGCCGAACGAGGCTTCACCCGGCCCTGCAGCGGCGCCATGGCCATGGCAAAGCCCCAAAATGGCTGCGAGGCCAACTGCTTTCGCGGTGCTGCGGGTACGGCAAAATTGGCGCTCCCCCCGGCCCAACGTTAGTGATTTTGCGCTCGATTTCATTGCCGCGACCTCCAATCCGAGGACTTTTGACCCAACCCTACGAAATGCAGCCTTGGGCTTTCGCGAACCGTGCGGGCGTTGCTAGGCGCAGGCGAAAGCGGCCGCGGATCAGGGGGTAAGTCCTTGAATATAAGCCCTTCGAGGATCAGCCCGCCGCCCCGCGCATGGCAAGGTGCGCCGGACGGCTCTCGATGGAGAAGGCGCCATAATGGTTAAAAAAGGCATAATCTTGGAGGCGAAAACGTGTCCGTAAACTTTTAAAAACGGCTCTTGCCTGAAAATGGCGTTGTCCATGTTTTCTTTGGAACGGAGGAAGCGATTCGAACTCTTCACCTCGTACCGAAACAATATTAATATGCTTCTTATTGTACATAAGAATACGATAACGCATAACATGAATTTTGCAAAATAGACCATTTGTATGCCCCATTTACGCTGCTTAAAGCCGGTACCTGATTTGATCGGTCCAGAACCGCTCGAGCCGCGCCAGCGATTCGCGAATTCCTCGCAGCTGATGCCGCCGATCTGCTCGACGGTCGCCACATGCTTGTCGTAGAGAGCGGCAACGGCATCGTGCACTTCCCGGCCCTTGGGAGTGAGGCTGATGCGCACGGCGCGGCGATCGATGCGCGAGCGGGCATGATGCAGAAAGCCAATTCGACCAGCTTCTTGACGTTGTAGGAGACGTT
>JBPYDY010000354.1:0-5990 GCA_051986155.1 Methylocella sp. | reverse complement strand
GATAGACGGTGCAGCGGACGGCTGGCGCGGCTCGGTGATTGTCGAGTGCAAGGCGACCGAGGGCGGCATCTCCAAGGGAGATGCAGCGCTGTTCCACGTGAAGGTGATGGATTTCTATCAGAAGAAGGTCACAATCGCTTCTCGCGAAAAATGGTGGCGGATTCTCTGCGGCACGATGCCGACAGCGTCGCCGGCGCGCGCGATAGCGGTGAGCCTTGGACTTCTGATCTGCGATCCCGGCCGCCTGCCGCTTCCCGGACAATAGAGAAAATTGTCCTTGTTTCAAAGAAGGGATTTTGTCGGGCTGGACAAACTAAGTCTTTGAAACCGCGTCGGGTTGGCACGCCCTCCTCCGCTACCACGCGTCCCCCTGTCCAGCCCGGAGACATGAATAATGCCGAGGCGTTGTCAGGCGAGCACGGCGTTCACCTTTTTGCGAATGCAGCTGGGGCGATGGTCGGCGACCGCTTCCCTAAAACCCTTCGCTTTTCCAAGGCGCCGGAGTGCGGACCGGCCGTTGCGCTTATTTTGGAAAAGCTTATTTCGCACGGGAACGACGAGATCTTGCCCAACCTTCGCCGCGTTGCTTACCTAGCTTTGCCTATTAGGTTGCCGGCGGCGGGCGCGCGCAGCGACTCGAAGCCAAGTTTTTTTAACGATTGCCTCAATCCAGCCGGGATCGGGAAATGAGCCCAATTCGCAGCCATCGCTATATTGCCACAATTAGCCAGACTCGCGCCAGAAGCGGCCGGGGCGTCTCCCTCGCTGCGCTGACGTTGAGCATCGCAACATCCACGGCACTTGCCCTCAACGGCCTCTGCCTTGAAAGAGCCGTGGCTGGCCCTGTGCTGGTGGTCGATTCGCAATCCGGTGCGGTCCTATATGAGGAGCGCGCGACCGAGCCTTGGTATCCAGCTTCCGTGACGAAACTGATGACGGTTTATGTCGCTTTGAGCGCCGTTCGCGATCATCGCATCGCGTTTGATACGCCGATTGCCGTATCGGCCCGCGCAGCGTCCATGGCGCCGTCCAAAATGGGCTTCCGGCCGGGCACGCTGGTCACGCTCGACAACGCTTTAAAAATGCTGATGGTAAAATCGGCAAATGACATGGCGGTCGCGATCGCGGAAGGCGTTTCGGGCTCGGTCGAGGCATTTGCCGACGATATGAACGCTGCGGCCCGTTCGCTTGGCATGACGCAATCCCACTTTGTCAATCCAAACGGTCTTCCAAATCCGGATCATATTTCCTCGGCGCGCGACCTCGCGATCCTCGCACTCGCTCTCTATCGCACGTTTCCCGAGCATGGGGATCTTTTTAATATCGGCGCCTTGCAGCTCGCAGGCAAGGTCATCCGCAACCACAACGATTTACTCGGGCGCTATCCCGGCGCAGACGGGATGAAAACAGGGTTCATCTGCGCATCGGGATTTAACATTGTTGCGAGCGCAACTCATGGCGGGCGCAAATTCATTGTCGTGGTCCTAGGCGCACCGAATCCGCGCAGCCGGGCAATGCTGGCGGCAACCTTATTCGACCGGGCCTTCGCTGGAATAGATCAACCCTCGAAATCGCTTTCGGACCTCGCCGTCCGCACCGAAACCCCGGGCGAGCAAATGCCCAGCATGCAACAATCGTTCTGTGGCAGACGCGGCAAGGCGGCAGCGGCCTTCAATGCGCAGACCGCAAGGTTGCTGGAGCCTTTGCTTGCTCCGAAGGCCTCAGCGAACTCCGGACATTATGTTCTGACGACGACGGAAGGCCTGGCAAGAGCGGCGCCTGTTGCTACGCGAATCACAATGGTGCCGGCTCCGGCCTTCGATCCGATACCCGTCTATCTGGGCCCGCAGCCAGGCTACGGAGGGTTGGTCGCGCAAGCAAGGCCGCCGCATTCGCCAATAGGAACTCCACAGCCGCCCGGGACAGCGACCGCCTACGCCCCGGAAACGCCGGAAATGGCGGTTGCGGCCTCCCAGGTTTCCCCAGATGTAGCCGCGCTGCCATCGAAAGGCGGGACGAAACATAAGCGAGCCCAACTGAGGCGGCATGGCTCTCATCTGCACGGCATGGCGCGCGCCGAGGCGGGCAAACCCCATAGGTCGCCCAAAACCTCGCAAAAATCTGCAAAGACGGCGCAAGGCAAGTTCGCCAAAGGGAAAAAACTGGCCGCCGCCAAATTAACCGTCAAAGCCCATTCGAAAATCGTGGGAAGGCAAAGTGTCGTTGCGAAAACCTCGGCGAGGCCTAGCGGGCGCGCGGACAAGAGCAAAGGCGAGATAACCAAAAAGCAGGCGAGGCGATAAAATCTGATGCCGGGCTTGGGTTCGTGGCTTTGGCGCGGGATCCGGGCACCGGCTCGGCCAATCGCTCTTCCGCAGCGGCGAAGGCCCGCGAAAGCAGAGCGCCGGGCCAACCGTTCTCCAGCAGCGCAACCTATCGGGCGGCGGCAACGCCGCTGGGGATGAGCGGGCGCAGAACCGCGGGCCGGCGGTCAAACCTCGTCCCTGCCCACAGGACGGGGGTCCTTGCGATTTTGCATCGGCCTCGTTGCTTCAAGCGCTGCGATAACTGCAGATATGCCGATCTTTCGGTAAAGCTTCGTGTGGAGATCGCGCGATTGCCCCGCAACAGCGGGTTGTGGGGTATCCTTTTCGGTAACCATACTTTTGTCCTTTGCTAAATTTGACGCCATCCGAACGGGCGTCTTCCGTTGGCGGCTGCAACGCAAATGACATGCCACGACCAGTGCCCGGAGGCAGGGCGAGATGAATGGGTTCCAGCGCCCAACATTGGCGAGACGCGAGAACACGGCCTGCCGCTTTATTTGGCATCAGCATCGCGCTTGAGCCACTAATTTTGCGCCGCGACAGCAAAAACGGCTTCCGCAGCGAAAAGCCGGCGGGCTGCCATGTGCCAACACCGCAACACAGGCGCCTCGGGCAGGCAACATGATCCTGGCCGTGCTTGGCACGATTCTTGATTAGATCGGTAATTTGCCGATGCTCCAGCGGGATGAGCGAAGCCTAATCAGATCGCAGAAATCGCACAGCGCTTCAATGAAACGGGTCGTTGCCATCATCCAGCCATCCAAGCTTGAAGAAGTCGAGAACGCGCTGCTGAAGGCCGGTATTACCGGCATCAACATGACCGACGTTATGGGATTTGGCCACCAAAAAGAGCCTGCCGAGGTTTATCTTGATGCAGATCATACGGAACATTTTGTCAGGTTTGTTCCGAAGACCAAGGTCGAGGTTGTGGTTCCCGATTACCTTGTCGATAATGTCGTCACCGCGATTGCGGGATCGGCACGCACGGGCCACATCGGTGACGGCAAGATTTTCGTCGCAAGCGTCAACGGCGTCATGCGCATCCGCACCGGTGATTTGGACGAGGCCGCACTTTGAGCGGTTGCGGCTGCGAGCTGTTGCGGCTGCCAAGGTCCGTCATCTGACTCGCGCTTAGGGCCAGTTGCTCCGTTGGCACTGGCGCACCTCAAGTTAAAGGCACGCCGGCGCAATTCGGGGCCGCGCCTTTCCTTTCCGGCGAACCCCTGCTATCCCGGCGCCATGATGCCTCATGCGCTCAAAAACATCCGGAATTTTTCCATCATCGCCCATATCGACCACGGCAAATCCACGCTCGCCGATAGGTTGATTCAGGCGACCGGCACGCTCGCCGAGCGGGAAATGGTCGATCAAGTGCTCGATTCGATGGACATCGAGCGCGAGCGGGGCATCACCATAAAGGCGCAGACCGTCCGGCTCGAATATAAGGCAAAAGACGGCAATCCCTACGTTTTAAACCTGATGGACACCCCGGGCCACGTCGATTTTGCTTATGAGGTCTCGCGGTCGCTCGCGGCATGCGAGGGGTCGCTTCTGGTGGTGGATGCGAGTCAAGGGGTAGAGGCGCAGACGCTCGCGAATGTCTATCATGCGCTTGATGCAGGTCATGAGATCGTGCCGGTCTTGAACAAGATCGATCTGCCGGCCGCAGAGCCCGAGCGGATCAAGCAGCAGATCGAGGATGTGATCGGACTCGACGCCTCGCAGGCTGTTCTGATTTCGGCAAAGACGGGGGAGGGGATTGACGTAGTTCTCGACGCGATCGTCAGTCGCTTGCCGCCGCCAAGGGGTGATGCAACCGCGCCACTAAAGGCGCTTTTGGTCGATTCCTGGTACGACGCCTATCTTGGGGTCGTCGTGCTGGTGCGCGTCATCGATGGCACGCTCAAGAAGAATCAAAAGATCAAAATGATGGGAACGGGCGCGCAATACGAGACTGAAAAAGTCGGAGTATTCCGGCCAAAGATGCAGGACAAGGATGCGCTAGGGCCAGGCGAGGTCGGCTTCATTACGGCGCAGATTAAAGAAGTTGCCGACACGCGGGTAGGAGATACGATCACCGATGCGCGGCATGCCTGCGCCGAGCCTCTGCCGGGATTCAAACCGGTCCAGCCGGTGGTTTTCTGCGGGCTCTTCCCAAGCGATGCTGTGGATTTCGGAAATTTGCGCGCGGCAATGGGGCGCTTACGCCTAAATGACGCAAGCTTCACCTATGAGATGGAAACGTCGGCGGCGCTGGGATTTGGCTTCCGCTGCGGGTTTTTGGGTCTCCTGCATCTGGAGATTGTCCAAGAACGGATCGCGAGAGAGTTCAATCTCGATCTCATCGCGACGGCGCCGTCGGTGATCTACCGAATTATGCTTCGGGGGGGCGGAACTTTGGAATTGCACAACCCTGCCGACATGCCCGATCCTACTAAGATCGAGGAGATCGAGGAGCCCTGGATCCGCGCGACTATCTTAACGCCCGATGATTATCTTGGAGCGGTGCTAAAGCTTTGTCAGGAGAGGCGCGGCGTGCAGGCCGATTTGAGCTATGCGGGCAATCGCGCGATTGTCGTCTACGAATTGCCGCTCAACGAGGTCGTCTTCGATTTTTATGACCGGCTCAAATCAATTTCCAAGGGCTATGCGAGCTTCGATTATGCGATTAGCGGCTATCGCGCCGGCGATCTCGTGAAGATGTCGATCCTCGTCAATGCCGAGCCCGTCGACGCGCTCTCCATGCTCGTGCATCGCGATCGGGCCGAGACGCGCGGCCGGGCCATGGTCGAAAAGCTCAGCGAGCTCATCCCGCAGCACCTTTTTCAGATACCGATCCAGGCGGCTATCGGCGGAAAGATCATCGCGCGCGAGACGGTGCGGGCATTACGCAAGGATGTGACCGCAAAATGCTATGGCGGCGATGTGACTCGCAAGCGCAAACTGTTGGAAAAGCAAAAGGCAGGAAAGAAGAAGATGCGGCAATTCGGGAAGGTGGAGATTCCGCAGGAGGCTTTTATCGCCGCGCTAAAAATGGACAGCTGAGAGTGCACACTGCAAAGTTCGCCATAGCAGGAAAACCGCTCTCCCTTAAAGGCTATCCTCCAAATTACGATATGCTTCCTTCACAAGGCATTGAAACGCACTCAATACCATGTCAACCCTAGTGCCAGCTTTGCCAGGCCCCTCTGATATCGGGGCGGTTTATTATTCAAGAGGGAGAGGCAGTTCGGAGCAACCCGGCTTCTTCCTGAGTTAATTTCGCATGCTGAGCTGCGAGATTGATACATTTTTCGAAGCCGACGCTCGTCCTTTTGCTCGGATCAAATACCTTTACCCCTTTCTGCACAAGGATGGCCTTCAGAAGCATCTCGGCTGCGTGCTGCATATGAAGCAGGACGCAAGTAGTGCGGCCACCATCATCATCGCACGAGTTGAACGCGGTTACTGCCCGGCGAAGTGAGTGCAGCGCTTTCGCTTTCAACGTACGCGCGTCGCGCCTCAGTTTCCTGCGCTTACCTATTTTCTGGGCAGGGGCTGACATTGCAGTCCACGCGACCGCCCGCTCACAAAAAATTCCGCGGCCAAATCATCGAGCGCCACATATGCGCGGGGAATTATCGAACCCCAGGCCTTCCTTCGGCTGGCGGAAGTGGCGGCCAA
>JBPYDY010000353.1:0-7825 GCA_051986155.1 Methylocella sp. | reverse complement strand
CTCGGCAACATGGCCGGAAACCTTGGCGAAAGCTTCGCAGCGGAGTTGCCAAGCCTGATCGAAATTGTAAAGCCGATCGAGGCCGGTGCGCTTGTGGCCGATGGCGAGCTCGGCGATCTCACTGGCCGGAGCCGGCCGTTTCTGGTGCGTTATGGAGCAATGTGGCGGAAGACGCCGAGAAATCAAGGGGAAGTTGAAGATTTGCCGCGTTTTGCCTGGTGCGATCGGGCGGCTTCTGGGGTATGATATTCCCCTTAAGATAGAGTGCTGGGGCCCCCTGATCGAGTCTCACCAAACCCGGCGAAGGGGCCCTCGCGCGATTGAACTAATTCAAGATTGCCCGCACCTCGGGAAGGATCCGCTTGACTATGGTTTCGACGCCGGCGCTGTTCGGGTGCATCCCATCGCTTTGGTTCAGCGCAGGCACCCCCGCGACGCCCTCGAGAAGGAATGGACAGAGCGGAACATCATATTTCTTGGCGAGTGCTGGATAGATAGCGTCGAAGCGCCGCTGATATTCGGGGCCGAGGCCCGGCGCCGCTTTCATACCAGCGAGGAGGACCCTTATCTTGCGGGCCTTAAGGGCTGCCAAAATGGCATCCAGCGCGGCTTCCGTCACGCCGGGATCGATTCCGCGCAGCATATCATTGGCGCCAAGCTCCAGGATCACGAGATCGGCGCCGGCGCCGATCGTCCAGTCGAGCCTGGCGAGGCCGCTCGAAGCGGTTTCGCCGGAGACCCCGGCATTGACAATGGTCACGTTGTAGCCTTCCTTCCGCAGCGCCCGTTCCAGCGCGGCGGGGATCGTGTCGTCGTCGCGCAGCCCGAGACCGGCAATTATGCTGTCGCCAAAAGCAATGATTTTGCGCGCCGGCTTCAATTCGGAGCACGAGGCGGTACGGGAGGGGTCAGGCGCAAACAGCACAACCGCAAACGCCCTTTGCAGGAAGGTGCGGCGGCTGTTATGTGCGTCAAGCTTCGGACGTAGCATTCGGTAAAACAAACGACTCTTGCTGTGGTCTCACTGGCCATGATGGCAGAACCGGCGGTAGAACTCGACAATGTGCATTTGAGCCTCGGGCGCGGCGCATCGCGTGTGCATATCATCAAAGGTATCTCGCTTGCCGTCACGCGCGGCGAATCCGCCGGTTTGATTGGGCCATCGGGTTCCGGCAAATCGACGTTGTTGATGCTGATAGCGGGCCTCGAGCGCCCCGATGCCGGCACGGTCAAGGTCGATGGCGTTAACCTTGGCAAACTTGGCGAAGATGCGCTCGCGCGTTTTCGCGGCGCGCGGATCGGGATCGTCTTCCAAGCGTTTCACCTCATTCCAACCATGACCGCGCTCGAAAATGTTGCAATTCCGCTCGAGCTCTCGGGCGCGTCGGCACCTTTCGAGAAAGCCCGCGCGGAACTTGCCGCGGCCGGCCTAAGAGATAGGCTTTCGCATTATCCGGCGCAATTGTCGGGCGGCGAGCAGCAAAGAGTCGCGATCGCGCGTGCAATGGCTCCAGGCCCCGCCATTCTCATCGCCGACGAGCCAACCGGCAATCTCGACGAGGCGACGGGGGCAAGCATTATCGACCTCATCTTCGCCCTCAAGCGCGATCGCGGCACAACCCTGATTGTCGTTACCCACGATCACGCGATTGCCCGCAAATGCGACCGCAGAATCTGCCTGCATTCTGGCCGGATCGCGGAGAAGGAAGCCGAACTTACCGCATAAACAGCTCGAAGAGAGAGTCTATCCAATTTGGCGCCGTTCGGGCCAATTATTTTCAAGCGGCAAGCTGCCCACCGGGTCAGCGAATTGCAAGGGCGTATCACGCCTCCGGGCGCATAAATTTACACAACCTCCGCCATGATGTGAGTACGAGCCCTAGGAAAGTCGCCGCCCAGTCCGCAACCGAGATCCATAGCATCGCCAGCGAAAACATGTGCAGAGGTGGAAAATCGGCAACAAGCGAGAGCCGCAAGCTCGCAACCGTAAACATGCCCAAAGGGAAGACGATCGCCCAAAGCATTGGCGAAAAGACGATAGGCACGCGGCAAACACCGTGCTTCCAGACCCCGAAAAGAACGAGTAGCGGAATCCAAAAGGCCGCCCACGCCCATAGAATGAAAGTTGCGCCCTCGACGAGGGGACGCATGGCAATGAGGGAGGGCATGGCGCTGCCCGTCAGTAGCAGAGTCGAACCCGCATTGGCGCTGATTGCGGCGGCTCCCATGACAACCCACAGGATGGGAGTCAAGTCATCCGGCCGCACGGCTACGAAAAACAGACGATGAGAAAGCAGCGCAACATAGATCGCATAAAGCCCGATACCTACGCCCCACAGCATGTGAACGAGAACATAGACCGTGCCGCTGAAACCGCCGGTCGAAGGGGCAATAAGCGTGCCGAGGATCACCAAAGATTGGGTCGCAACGATCGCCAAGAGCCAACCGCCATCGATGACATTGGCCAAACGCCAATCGTTGCGAAAGACGAATGCTCCAAAGCTGAAATAAATGAGCACGGCCCATACTGGAAGCGAGAACAGCCATAAGTCCAAGGCTTCCCTATTCACCCCGCGCAAATGGAGCCCCGCACCGAACACGCCATTGGCGGCAATGAGGGTAAAAAACGAAAAGACGAGCCGCGGATCCGTGAGATCCGCCACGAGCTCTTCGGGAAATCGCAATGCCCGCACCATGATCAGGATCGCGAGCCAAGGATAGGCAAGCGCATTTAGGTCGAACAAGAATCTGGACAGTTCGCGGTAGCCTTCGAGGAAGAGCGCGTTTGAGACGATACCTGTCGCCATGACAAAGGCAAAAGAGTCCGGGCGGAGCGCCGCAAGGCTAACGATCCAAGCGCCGAACCGCCGCGGCAGCAGGCGCAGGGTCGCATACGGGCGAAGTTTGAAGAGAGGCATGGATTGCCTGGGCTGCCGCAGCAATTTTTGCGACAGTGCCCGGCCCGTGCGCTCCGCGCAATAGGGCACATGCGTCAATAGGGCTTGGCGCTGCCTTCGTATAAAAACGCCAGTGGCTTCGGGCCCGGCATGTAGCCGGTCTCAAGCCGGTCAAATTTGAACCCGGCGTCTCGTATCAGCCTATCGATCGGGCGGCTTATCTCGCATCCGCCAGCGGCGCGTTTCCATGCTGGCGCAAGCAGAACTTGCCATCGCCGCACGTTTCGATCGGGCGCCAAACCATGCTCGAGGAAGAGGAGGCGCCCTTCTGGTTTGAGCACGCGGCGCATCTCGGCGAGCGCCGACAGGACCTTAGTTATGCTGCAAAGCGTGAAGGTTGAAACGATCGTGTCGATGCTTTTATCGTCCATGGGGATCAGCTCTTCGCTCCCTCGAATCAGTGCCGCGCGCAAAGGGGAGGCAGACGCCGAGCGCCGGGCCAATGCAATGAGCCGCATCGATGGCTCGATGCCCGCGACGGAGCAAACTCCCCCGTGGTAAAATGGCAGATTGAGTCCCGACCCTATTCCGATCTCCAGCACATGCCCCCACGCCGCACCTGCGATTCGCTCGCGATAAGGAACGACGCGCCTGCTGCGCATCGCCAAATGACAGAGATTTGGATGGATGAAGTCGGCGTAAATGCCCATGGCTACTGCCCCCTGCGCAGGGCGCCTATTTTGGCGGTGAGCTCGTTTAAAATGCGCCAACTGCAACCTGCAGACAAGACGTTTTTGGTCTGCACGGAAGCAGCCTCGCCTGGGACCAGCCCTTCGCCTCTATTGGAAAACGGCCCTTTTGCGAGTCCGACGCTCCCTCTTCACGCCGCCCTTTGCTTCGGTTGCACTTCGGCCGAGTAATCGTCGATCATCGCACGCGAAATTGCCCCCGGCGTGAACTTATAGGGCCCGATTTCGGAAACGGGCGTGACCTCGGCGCCGGTGCCGCAAATAAAGCACTCCTCGAAGCCCAATAGTTCTTCCGGCATGATGCGGCGCTCAATCACTTCGATGCCGCGGCGCTTGGCGAGCTCGATCACTGTTCGCCTCGTGATGCCGTCAAGGAAGCAATCGGCAATCGGTGTATGGATGACGCCTCTTGCAGTGAAAAAGATATTGGCGCCGGTGCATTCGGCAACCCGGCCTAGCCAATCGAGCATCATGGCATCGGCGTAGCCCCGCCGTTCGGCGCGGTGCTTTGAAATGGTGCAAATCATGTAAAGGCCCGCGGCCTTGGCGCGGGCCGGCGCAGTCATCGGGTCCGGTCTGCGGAAGGCGGCGATATCGAGCCTGATTCCTTTCATCTTCTGTTCGATGTCGAACATGCTCGGCCACTCCCAGACAGCGACAGCGATGTGGATGGTCGCATTCTGCGCCGCGACCGCCATCATCTCGCTGCCGCGCCACGCGACGGCACGGACGTAGCAATTCCGCAAATTGTTTTTGTCGACGACGAGCTGTTTAATTTTGTCGAGCTCGGCCACGGAATAAGGGATCTCGAAATCGAGCAGCTCAGCCGAGGTTTTAAAGCGCTGCGAGTGCTCGGCCGATTTGAAAATGCGGCCGCCATAGGCGCGCTCGCCCTCGAACACGCAGGAAGCATAATGCAGCCCATGCGAGAGCACATGGAGCTTGGCTTCCTTCCAGGGAACCAAACCGCCATTCATCCAGATGAAACCGTCGCGCTGATCGAAGGGCAATACCGGCATCTCTACCTCCTCGGCTTGCGGCCTGCTCTGGGTTCAGGTTGCGCCCAAGGGCGCAGCCCCTGTCGATGGGGCTAATATGGCGGAGCGGGTGCTGGAAAGCCATGCCGAGGTCTAAAGAGCCGCCGTCAGGCGCGGGCTTGACGTCTATGGAAGTTGCTGAATTATGTCAATCATGCCGAGATAAGAGGCCCCGCGGGTGACTCTGGCCGCCGCTAAGCAGGATGTTTCGCAGGATTCCCAACGAAGCCAGGGCGTTTTGCCGGAGGCAGGCGTCAGGCTGCGGCACCCTATCATCGAACCTACATTTGTCTATGTTGGCAGGGACGGTCATGCCCCCGCCACGCCCGGGCTTGGCCGGGCGCATCACGGGGTGTTGCCACACGTCGCTCGGCGCCCTGGCCTCACAATAGCCGAGGTCTTTGATATTTTGAGACTCCCCAAGCAGAATCTTAATCGCGTGCTCAAGGAAATGTATAGGGACCGTATCGGGCGCCAGCACGAACTCGATTTGCGCTGCAAAATTCCTGCGCGCGAGGCAGCCCTATTACAGCCGAAGCGAACTCCCCGCCGATTTGGCGGCCGGCCAGAGCCTGCCGGGCCGCAGGCGCCGGTCTTTCCCCTCGCCACGATAGTCCGTGGCTGGCGCAGTAGCGTCGAAACGACCGGCCTCGGCGGCGCGTTATGCAGCGGAGGATGGCAGCAATGAGTGAGGGCGTGAATGGGACGCCGGCCGTTCCAGCCCCGGCCGATGACGCAGCGCATCTTCTTATCGTCGATGACGATCGGCGTATCCGCGAACTTTTATCGCGCATGCTCTGCGCGGAGGGCTACCGGGTTACGACCGCCGCCGACGCCGCGGAAGCTATGGCAAGGCTCAAGAGCATTGCCTTTGATCTTATCGTCCTCGACGTCATGATGCCGGGCGAGGACGGCTTTGCCTTTGCGGCAAGGCTACGGGCGGACAAAACGGCACTCGCGCATGTCCCCATTTTGATGCTGACCGCGCGCAGCGAAGCAGAAAATCGGGTGCGCGGCTTAGAAACCGGCGTCGACGACTATCTCGGTAAACCCTGCGAGCCACGCGAGCTCACCTTGCGCATCGCCTCGATCCTGCGCCGTGCGGCGCCACGGCTTTCGCAACGGCCGCCGGCCGCGGTGCATTTCGGCGATTTCACCTTTGATCTTAGCCGCGGGGAATTGCGCCAGCGCGGCGAGGTCGTCCGGCTGACCGACAGGGAGCGTGCGATGTTGCGGCTGCTAGCGGAAAACCCCGGTGAAACGGTTGCGCGGGAAGCTCTTGCCGGTTCGGGCGTCGCTGCCAACGAGCGCACCGTCGATGTTCAAGTTAACCGGCTCCGCCGCAAGATTGAGCGCGACCCATCCAATCCGCTGCATCTGCAGACCGCGCGGGGTGCTGGCTACCGCTTGCTCGTCGATCGCTGACCGCATCTCTTGGAGGCTCATGCGTTGAGGCTTTCTCTCCCCCTCACGTTGCGGCAGTCCCGCTCCTGGTGGCTTGCGCCCTGGCGCAAAGTTGCGGCGGTCATGCCGAAGGGCCTTTTTGCAAGGGCGCTGCTTATCGTCATCGCACCAATCGTGGTGCTGCAATGCGTATTGACCTACGTCTTTATGGAGCGGCATTGGCAGCTTGTCACCAAACAGCTCTCGACCGTACTGACGCAAGACATCGCCGCAATCATCGAGCTGCACCAGACCTATCCCGGCAGGGCCAATGATGCAATCCTTGATCGGATTGCCCAGCAGCGGTTGAATGTCGAGGTCGCGTTTTTGCCGGACGGAGAGCTGCCGCCGCCGCTGCCAAGACCGTTGTTTTCGATTCTCGATGCCGTCCTTTCTAATGAAATCAGAAAGCAGATCGGAAAACCTTTCTGGCTGGATACCGTTACGCGATCGACTTTCATCGAGGTCAGGGTGAAGCTCGAGGATACCATCCTGCGCGTGGTCGCCCTGCGCGGGGCCGCTTATGCGTCGAATTCCCACATCTTTCTGTTGTGGATGGTCGGCACCTCTTTGGTCTTGATTGTCGTTGCAATCGGTTTTTTGCGCAATCAGATCAAGCCGATCCTTTTGCTCGCGGATGCGGCTGAAGCGTTCGGCAAGGGGCGCGATCTTGAGTTTCACCCGCGCGGCGCGCGCGAAGTGCGCAAAGCCGGGGCCGCCTTCATTGAGATGAAACGGCGCATCGAACGGGCGTTCGAGCAGCGCACCGCGATGCTTAGTGGGGTAAGCCACGATCTGCGCACCATTTTGACCAGGTTCAAACTGTCGCTCGCGTTGCTGCGGGGAAGTGACGAAACCCGCGACCTCGAAAAGGATGTCACGGAAATGCAGCGCATGCTGGCATCCTATCTTGCGTTTGCGCGGGGCGATTCGGGAGAGAGTGCCGAAGAAATTGATATCGAAGAGTTTTTGGAAGATCTGCGGCTCGACGCCGAGCGGGCGGGTGTTGAGACTTCCGTTGCTTTGCGCGGTGATCCGGTCGTCACTGTGCGCCCTGATGCGTTCAAACGCTGCGTTGCCAATCTCATTGGCAATGCGCAAAGCCATGGCAAGCATGTTTTTGTAGAGGCGGTGCGGGACAAGCGTTTTTTGACGATCCATGTCGATGACGACGGCCCTGGCATACCGCGCGATAAGCGCGAAGAAGTGTTCAAGCCTTTCGTTCGCCTCGACACCGCCCGCAACCAGGATGAAGGCGGGACCGGGCTTGGGCTCGCGATCGCGCGCGACATCGCCCGTTCGCATGGCGGCGACATCAGCCTTTCCGACAGCAAGGCCGGAGGCTTACGAGCGACCGTGCGGGTGCCGCTGTAAGCGCAAAGCTTATGCACAAGCCTTGGCGGGCGTTGGGCCATGGCCCTTAAGCACGCAGATGCATCCCCATCCTTGCGCAGGCGGCAGCAGTGTTTGCTCCCTTGCCCCGCTCGGGCACGCCGGTCGCGCTCTGGCCCGCTCCTGAAAACCCCAAGAACGGCAACCGGCTGCATCATAGATCGCGATAAGACGCCGTCTGGTGATGTTTTACTATGTTTATCTGAAACCCAATTGGGTCTTTGGTACGGCCAATTATTGATATATTTTCTGAAAATTGCTTAGCGCCGGAGGCAAACGGACCAGGCGATATAGAGTGCAGAACCAG
>JBPYDY010000352.1:0-2131 GCA_051986155.1 Methylocella sp. | reverse complement strand
GCGGGCTGCTGCGGGGTTGCGGGGCATTGAATGGGAGTAACACAGCCGCCCTAATTTGCCAGATAGCTCCGGATAGCTCCGGTTCCCCTGCTTTCGGGGATTTCCCGTGCTGTCGATGTGCTGTCGGATGGCAGGTTGATTGGCGCCGCAAGAGGGAATTAGAACTCCAAACCCCCTCCTTCGTAGGAATCTGCCCTGCGCATTCCTTCACTCTTCCTCGATTTTTGCCCGAATGACCGCGAATGCACCAGGCGGGCGACTGCAGCGGCGCGCCCGGTCTTGAATTATAATGATATGGTCTTGGCTGATGCTCTGGGCCACTTGCCGGCTTATGCGAAGGCGCTAAAAATGCTGGAAGGATGGCCGAGCGAAGGCCAATGAATTCCCCTCCTTATCCTTAAAAATCGGCGAGTCTTTTCCGGCTACGGCTATTGCAACTGGGGTGACCAAAACACCTGTGGCGGCGGCTTCCGCTTCGAATGAAGCACAGCAGGGGGGTGGCACGGCGCACAGAATCTCGTAATCGTCGCCGCCGATCAAAACATTTTCGATCAGCGATGGCGTCATGCGCAGAGCGGTCCGCGCGGCGGCCGAAAGCGGTACATCCGAGATCACGACCTCGGCGGTCATTCCGCTGAGCCGCAGCATCTTTGTAAGATCGCCCGCAAAACCGTCCGAAATATCCATCGCCGCATGGGCGTGGGCGCGAAGCGGATTGCGCAGCGCCAGGCGCGGTTGCGGCAAAAGGTAGATCCCGGCAAGATGCGCGGTCTCCTGCGCGCTTAGGCTGCCTATCCAACCCTCGTCTTGCGCTTCATGGAACCGGAGTTTTAGGCCCAAACTCGCGTCGCCGATTGTTCCTGAAACATAGATGCGGTCTCCCGCCTCAACTGTGCCGCGCATGACCATGGAACCTGCCGGCACGGCGCCAAAGGCGGTGATCGAAATGGTGGTGGCGCCTGAGCTTTTGACCGTATCGCCGCCAAGAAGCGGACAATTGAAGGCCGCGGCATCCTCGCCAAGCCCTTGCGAAAAACCGGCGAGCCACGCCTCGGTCCAATCCTCTGGCAAGGCAAGGCCTAGGAGAAAGCCCAATGGCTCCGCCGCTTTGGCGGCGAGGTCGGAGAGGCTGACCCGCAAAGCCTTGCGGGCAACGGCGCCAGGCGAATCGCCGGGGAAAAAATGCACGCCAGTGACCAAAATGTCCGTCGTCACGACGATATCGTGGCCTGGCTTCCCGGTAAGAAGCGCAGCGTCATCGCGCAAGCCAAATGCCCCGGTTCCGGCAAGGGGCGCGAAATAGGCCGCGATCAACTCGTCCTCGGAAGGCCTGCCCATAAAACCTACTCGGGCGCAAATTCCGCCACGCGAAGATGACGCGCGAGCGCGTCGAGCACGGCGTTGACCATTCCGGACTCCTCGGGGCCGAAAAAGGCCCCCGCAACATCGACATATTCCTTGATCGCGACGCGGGCCGGAATATCGGCGCGCTTTTTCAATTCATACACGCCCGCGCGCAAGATCGCGCGCATGACGGAGTCGATTCGCGCCAATGGCCAGCCGGAAGCCAAGGTCTTGTCGATGAGCCTGTCGATCGGCGCCTGATAGTTCAAGACGCCAGACAATATGTCATTAAAAAAGGCGATCTCGGCCTGCTTATACTGCACCCCTTCGATCTCCGTGCCGATCCAGAAGGAGGCAAATTCGCTTTTGATTTCATTGAGGCCTTTGCCTGCGATTTCCATTTCGTAGAGGGCCTGGACGGCGGCAAGGCGGGCGGCGGAACGCGGGCTCACATTCGTCATCATCGGCCCAGCAATTCCTGTTTGAGATGGTGAATGGAAAGCGCGGCGCGGGCGGCGTCGCCGCCTTTGTCGCCGCGCGATGGATCGGCGCGAATAAGCGCCTGTGCCTCGTTGTCGACGGTTAGAATGCCGTTGCCGAACGCTAACTTTCGCGCGAGCGCAAGCTGCATCAAGGCGCGGGCGCTTTCGTTAGCGACAATTTCGAAATGTTGCGTCTCGCCGCGGATGACGCAGCCAAGCGCAATGGCGCCGTCAAAGGGACGTGTTCCGGCGGCATGGTCCAGGGCAATTGCCATCGCAAGGGGAATTTCGAGCGCGCCCGGTAC
>JBPYDY010000351.1:0-8756 GCA_051986155.1 Methylocella sp. | reverse complement strand
GTTGCGAGCCTATGCGCGATAACAAGCGTCGTGCGTTCGGACATCACCTTTTCGAGCGCGGCTTGAACCGCCAGCTCATTCTCGGAATCGAGCGCGGATGTCGCCTCATCCAACAGCAGCACCGGCGCCTCCTGCAAAATGGCCCGGGCGATGGCAATGCGTTGCCGCTGCCCGCCCGACAAGGTCACCCCGCGTTCCCCGGCAAGCGTCGCATAACCATCGGGCAGCGCGCGGATAAAGTCATCGGCGGCGGCACGGTGTGCTGCTTCGCGCACGGCCTCGTCGCTTGCTTGCCAGTCCCCATAGCGGATATTGTCGGCAAGCGAGCAAGAGAAGATGACCGGCTCCTGCGGCACGCTCTTGATCCGCCGCCTGAGCTCCGCCGGATCGGCGGTTTTGATGTCAACGCCATCCAAGAAAATGCGGCCCGAAAGCGGATCGTAGAATCGCGCCAGCAGCTGAAAAATCGTGCTCTTCCCGGCACCCGACGGTCCGACGATGGCGACCGTTTCTCCGGTTCTTACCGTAAACGATAGGCTATGGAGCGCCGAATGCTCCGGCCTTGCCGGATAGGCAAAATCGACGTGTTCGAAAGAAATTTCGCCTCGTGCCGGCTCGGGCAGCGCCACGGCTCGCAATGGCGCGACAATTGCGGGCTTTAGGGCAAGCAGCTCGGCGATCCGCCCAGCCGCGCCGCCCGCAGCCGTGACCTCGCCCCAGACATTGCTCAATTCGCCCAATGCCCCGGCAGCCAGAATGGCATAGAGCACGAACTGCGACAAAAGGCCGCCGCTCATGTGGCCCGTGAGCACCTCTCGTGCCCCGAACCAGAGCACGCAAACGATGCTGGCGAAGACGAGGAAAATGACGACAATCGTCAGCCGCGCGCGGGATGATGCCGCCTGCTGGGCGGCGCCATAAGCATCCTGCACGGCGGCAACAAATTTCCCGGCGGTCGCGGATTCTGCGCCAAAAGCCTGCATCACGCGGACGGCGGCAAGATTTTCGGCGGCATAGGAGCTCGCCTCGGCAAGCGTATCTTGCGCCGCGCGAGACCGCTTGCGGACCACGCGCCCTATGGCAACGAGCGGCAGGACGATGACCGGAATGGCGATGAGCACCGCGGCGGAAAGCTTTGGGCTGCTCACGACCATCATGACGATGGCGCCAAGGAAAAGAAAGAAATTGCGCAGAGCGAGCGCAGCCGTGGCCCCAAAGGCAGCCTTGATTTGGGTCGTGTCGGCCGTCAGCCGGGAAAGTAGCTCTCCCGTTCGCGCGGTATCGAAAAAGCCTGCATCGAGCCGGCAGAGGTGTGCGAAGACATCGCTCCGAAGATCGGCGACGATCCGTTCGCCGAGGATCGTCACGAAATAGTATCGCGAGCCTGAGGCGAGCGCGAGAACGCCGGCGACGGCGATGAGGCCGGCAAAATAAGTGTCGATCAGGCCCGCGCTTTCGGCCGAAAAGCCGTAGTCGATCATCCGCCGGATCGCAAGCGGCACCGCCAAGGTTGCCCCGGCGGCCATTGCAACCGCAATTAATGATGCGGTGATCAGCGGCTTATAACGCAACAGATAGGGCGCAAGCTGCATGAGCGCGCGCGGCGACAGCTCAGGACTGGTTGCAGATTTCGTTGCGTACGGGGATTTGTTCATCGGGGCAGCCATAAGCTCATCTCGGCAGGTCGGCGATCATCCCTACACCGATGCCCCAAAAGCGTCCACTCGGTGCAAAACCGACGCTGAGCGCGGCTTTTGATACGAGGGCCGGGCGCGAGAATCATCTCGCGCTCGCACAGTTGCGCAAGCGTGCCGCCAAAATTACGCCGGCGCAACCCCCGGCCAACGGAAGCCATGGCACATTTGAGGCAAGCCCATTCTTAACAAGTCCATTCTCTAAGGAGTTGGCCAACCTCGGACTTGAAGCAGCCATGTTTTTTGGTTTTGCTAAAATGCCAAACATGAACTTCGTTGCGCAGCCCAGCGCCGCATCTGAGCACTAATGGAAAATGGCGCCGTTTCGTGCCAAGGGTCGTTGCGATGATCGACGAATTACCGGCAACCCCCACGAAGACTCACAAAGGGGAAAATTTTCCCGTCGCCTCCTTGCTTATCGGGCCACGCTATCGTGGCGCGATCCTTGCCTATTACCGCTTCGCCCGCGGCGCCGATGATGTTGCCGATAGTCCATCGCTTTCGCCCGCTGCCAAGCTTGCGGGGCTCGATCTCTTCGAAGCGACTTTGCTAGGTCGCAGCGACAGGATCGAGGCTGCCTTGCCGCTGCGCGCCGTTCTCGCGGAGCGAAAGCTTTCGCCGCGGCATGCGCAGGACCTTTTGCGCGCTTTCCGGATGGATGCGGTAAAGCAGCGCTACGCGAACTGGTCCGAATTGATGGATTATTGCGCCTATTCGGCGGCGCCGGTCGGGCGCTTTGTTCTTGAGGTCCACGGCGAGAGCGAAGAGACCTGGCTCGCATCGGATGCGCTTTGCACGGCGCTGCAGGTCATCAATCATCTGCAGGACTGTGGCGCCGATTACCGCAAGCTCGATCGTATTTATGTTCCGCAAGATATCCTCGCCGCCCAAAACCTCGACGGGCAGGCGCTTGGCGCGGCAAAAGCCTCTCCAGAGCTGCGCATCGCCCTGCATGAGGTGGCACGGCGAAACGAGCCGCTTGTTGTGGCCGGAGCAGAGCTGCCGTCAAGAGTGCGGGACTTTCGGCTGCGCCTCGAGACCGCCGTCATTGCGCGGCTTGCTCAAAAGCTCAATGCGTTGCTGCTCGAACGCGATCCCTTAAGCGAAAATGTTCATTTGACGAAACGCCGCGCGATTCTTTATTCGGGCTTCGGCATTGCGAGAGCGCTCCTCGCCCTCATCCGCTTGCGTGGAACTGCGGCGGCGCAGGCCGGTGACGCATGAGCAGTGCGTCCGGCGTGACTTGGCAAACCAAAGCATCCTTACGCGCAAGCGGCAGCTCTTTTGAAGCTGCGATGCGCATTCTTCCGAGGCCCCGCCGTGAGGCAATGTTTGAAATCTATTCCTTTTGCCGCGCCGTCGACGATATCGCCGACGAAGAAGGGCCTCGAGAGGCGCGCAGGCAGGCGCTCGCTCTATGGCGGCGCGAGATTGATGCCCTCTATGGTCACTCCCCAGGCACGCAATCGCGCAAAGAGCTGGAGGGCCTGAACAGAGCAATCCAGATCTTCGGCCTGCGACGGGAAGACTTTCACGCCGTGATCGACGGCATGGCAATGGATGTCGAGATCGACATTAGGGCGCCGGAATTTGCGACCCTTGACCTTTATTGCGACCGTGTGGCGAGCGCCGTCGGCCGGCTTTCGGTGTGCGCCTTTGGGATGCCGGGGGTTCAAGGTCAAGACCTTGCCCATCATCTGGGCCGGGCCTTCCAGCTCACAAACATCTTGCGCGATCTCGACGAGGACGCCAGCATTGGAAGGCTTTATCTCCCGCGCGAGGACCTCTGCGCGGCAGGCATTGGCGAAAACGAGCCGCTGAGGGTGCTTGCTAATCCGGCTCTGGGGCTAGCCTGTATCCCAACTATTGTTCGCGCGAGAGCGCATTTTGAGAAGGCACAGGAGATCATGGCGCGCTGCTCGCGCGAATGCGTGCGGGCGCCAAAAATCATGGCCGATGTTTATTTCGCCATCCTAAAATGTTTGGAAAAGCGCGGATTTGCGCCGCCGCGCCGGCGTATCCGTATCCCCCGCCACCGCGTTCTCCTTGCGACCCTGCGGCATGGCCTTTTCTAAGATCAACGGAGCCGTCCATATCGTCGGTGCGGGGCTTGCCGGGCTTGCTGCAGCCGTTCGCCTTGCCGGCGGGCCGCGACCCATCATTCTGCATGAGGCCGCGCGACAGGGCGGAGGGCGCTGCCGTTCTTACCATGATTCCTCCCTCGGCATGATGATTGACAATGGCAATCATTTGCTCTTGTCGGGCAATCGCGATGCCCGCGCTTTTCTTTCGGTGGTCGGAAGCGAGGATCAGTTGTTGGGGCCGCCCGAAGCCGATTTTGCCTTCGTCGATTATGCGACCGGAGAACGCTGGCATTTGCGGCCGAATAGCGGGCCGGTTCCTTGGTGGATCTTTTCGCCGCGCCGCCGGGTGCCAGGCACGAGGGCGCACGACTATCTTGAACTCCTGCGCCTCTTCGCGTTGGGCAAGGATGTGCCGCTCGCTGCGGCCCTGCGCCGCCGTGGCGCCGCATATGAGCGCCTGTGGCGGCCATTTTTTCTTGCGGCGTTGAACATCGAGCCGTCCGAAGGCTCGGCGTATCTCGCTGGCGCCGTCGTTCAGGAGACGCTTGCAACGGGCGGGCGCGCTTGCCGGCCGCTCGTCGCGACGCGGGGCCTCTCCGCCGCCTTCGTCGATCCGGCGCTCGGCTATCTTGTCAAGCGTGGCGTAACGGTCAAATTTGAGCATAGGCTTCACGCCATTGCTTTTGCCAATGACCGGGCCGTCGCCCTCGATTTTGGCGAGGATAAGGTCTCGCTCGAAGCCGCGGATAGAGTCGTACTTGCTGTTCCAGCCTATGCCGCGCGTGAGATCGTGCCAGGCCTGCAAACGCCTGAAATCTATCGGGCAATCGTCAATGCACACTTCAAAATCACGCCGCCAAAGAGCTGCCCGCCCATTTTGGGGATCGTCAACGGAACCATCGAGTGGCTGTTTGCATTTAAAGACCGTCTCTCGGTCACGATCAGCAGCGCCGATCGTCTTCTCGAGATGACACGCGAGGAGCTCATCAAAATTGTCTGGCGGGAAGTTGCAAAAGTAACACAGCTGGACGCAATCCATCCCGCAGAGATTGAAAAGCCATTGCCGCCGTGGCAAATCATCAAGGAAAAGCGGGCGACGTTTGCCGCGACAGTTGCAGAAAACGCCCGCCGCCCGGGCACGGCAACGGCTTATGCCAATCTCGTGCTGGCGGGCGATTGGACCGCGACGGGGCTGCCAGCGACAATCGAAGGAGCGATCCGCTCGGGCCATCGCGCGGCAGATCTAATCGCAGCACTTTAGCAAAGGGGGCGGAGTGCAAAGTCTTACGGTAGACACCGGTTCGGCGGAAGCAGGCGTTAGCGGACTGGAAGCGGCAATCTCGCGGGCGGCGCGGGCATTGTTGAGCTTGCAGCATGAGGACGGGCATTTTGTCTTCGAGTTGGAGGCCGATGTCTCGATTCCTTCGGAATATATCCTGTTCAAGCATTTTTTTGGAGAACCGCCCGACGCCGCGGTCGAAGCCAAGACCGCGGCCTATATCCGGCGCAATCAGGCCGAACACGGCGGCTGGCCGCTCTATAAGGATGGTGCCTTTAACACGAGCAGCAGCGTGAAGGCTTATTTCGCGTTGAAGGCGATTGGCGATTCGCCTGACGCAGACCACATGCGCCGTGCCCGCGCGGCGATTCTCGCGCATGGCGGAGCCGCGAACACCAACGTTTTCACGCGCGCGCTGTTGGCGCTGTTCGGCGCCGTCCCGTGGCGGGCCGTGCCGGTTATGCCGGTCGAAATCATGTTATTGCCGCGCTGGTTTCCGTTCCAGCTGACTAAGGTTTCCTATTGGAGCCGCACGGTCATTACGCCGGTGATCGTTGTGAATGCCCTAAAGCCCCGGGCGCGCAATCCGCGTGGCGTCACGATCGGCGAGCTGTTCACAGACCCACCCGAATCGATTCCCCGCTGGCCCGGCTCGCCGCAGCAAAAATTCCCCTGGACGGCGCTTTTCACCGGCTTGGACCGAGTATTGCGCCTGCTCGAGCCCTCTTTTCCTAAGGCCTTGCGCAAGCGCGCTATCGCCAAGGCAGTCGAATTCGTCGAACAAAGGCTCAATGGCGAGGATGGACTTGGCGCGATCTATCCGGCCATGGCTTACACCGCCCTGATGTTCGACGCCCTTGGCTTTGGGCGGCAAGATCCCCGGATGGTCCAGACGTTGAACGCCATCGATCGGCTGCTCGTGCTGCACGAGGACGAAGCCTATTGCCAGCCCTGTGTTTCGCCGGTCTGGGACACGGCCCTGGCCTGCCATGCGCTGATGGAAGCCGGCGGCAACGCAATGACGGCATCTGTCCGGGCTGGACTCTCCTGGCTTGAACCTCTTCAAATTACGGATGTGGCGGGCGACTGGGCGGTCCAAAAACCCGAAGTGCGGCCAGGCGGGTGGGCGTTTCAATATGCCAATGCCTATTATCCCGATGTCGACGATACTGCTGTTGTTGCAATGGCAATGGACCGGTTTTCGGCGCGTGGCAAGGATTACGCCCAGGCGGTCGCAAGAGGCAGAGAATGGATCGAAGGGCTGCAAAGCGCCAACGGCGGCTGGGGTGCCTTCGATGCCGACAATGATTACGAATATTTAAACTATATTCCCTTTGCTGACCACGGAGCTTTGCTCGATCCGCCGACGGCGGATGTTACAGCCCGTTGCATATCGCTGTTGGGCCAGGCGGGCGAGACCCCGCCGAGCAGCCGCATCGCTGCAAGCGGAGTCGATTTCTTGTTACGGACGCAAGAAAAGGACGGCAGCTGGTTTGGCCGATGGGGCATAAATTACATTTATGGAACCTGGTCCGTCCTTTGCGCATTTAATGCCGTCAAAGTTGATTCGCACAGCAGCGCCGTCCAGAAAGCGGTCGCTTGGCTCAAGAGCATCCAAAACCCCGATGGAGGTTGGGGCGAGGGCGCGGAAAGCTATGCGCTGAACTACGCGGGTCACGAGCGGGCGCCGAGCACGCCGTCACAAACGGCATGGGCATTGCTGGGGTTGATGGCCGCCGGAATCGTGCATGATCCGGCAGTGGAGTCGGGAATTGGTTATCTCATTCAAACACAAGGGGAGGACGGGTTGTGGAAGGAAGAGCGTTTTACCGCGACCGGTTTTCCCCGGGTGTTTTATCTACGCTATCATGGCTACTCGAAATACTTTCCTCTTTGGGCGATGGCACGCTACCGCAACCTCAAAGAAGGAAACCCGCTCCTAACGGGGATGTAGGCCCGTTACCCGTCATCGCCGTGACTGGCCTCAGAGCGGAAGCAAGTATTGCTTCAGGGCGGCAAATCGTAACCCTCTCGGGTTGCGGGGATGCGCGAGGCCTCGCGCAACGGCTAGAAGCCGTTGCCGCTCATGGGGCGTCTGCGATTATCAGTTTTGGCGTTGCCGGTGGCCTTGCCCCCGGCATCGCGCCTGGGACAGTGCTTGTCGCGCGCTCGGTGATCGCAGAGGACGGCGCGCGTTACGACAGCGATCGGGCTTGGGCGCAAAGGCTTTCCGCCACGCTCAGCGGGGCGGTGGTTGCCGATATAGCCGGAGTCGATCTGCCAGTCTCAGGAATTGGGGAACGGCGCGCCCTCTATCACAAGACAGGTGCTCTCGCCGCAGATACAGAATCCCATGTTGCCGCCAGGGTCGCTGCCGCTTTTGGCTTGCCGATTGCTGTTTTTCGCGTTGTCGCCGACCCGGCTTACCGGCAACTTCCCCACGCTGCCTTGGTGGCGATCAGACCCGACGGCTCGCTCGCAGTTGGCGCTATTCTCGGCTCACTCCTCAGAAATCCCGGGCAGCTCCCGCAACTCATGCGGACCGCCAATGATGCGCGCGCCGCCTTCGTGGCTCTGTTCTGTGGCCGAATGATGCTCGCCGATAGCCTCGGCTTCGGCGATTCGCGCGAGTTTCCGCTCGACGTGCCGGCCGAGGACGCCGTTGGCGGGCCGCTGCCTGTCTAATGCAATATCCGGCGTCTTTGGGTCGCGCGATCGCGCCGCTGCAAGGCGAGAATTAGCTCTTTGACGCTTTATGGCGATTTATCAACAGATTGATTTTAGGAATTATTTCTGTTTCGTGCTTTCTGATTGTCTTCCTCACCCGTCTATATTGGACAAATAAGGGACAGGCGAGGTGAGACATGTCAAAAACACTCAGGGAAAGGGACCTTTCGAGTAAGACGGCGCGAGCCAAGCTAAAGCCGTCAGGAAAGCCTTACTGGCGATCGATCGATATCGGATTGCACCTAGGGTATCGCAAGGGACTGCGCGGCGGCCGCGAGCACAAGAATGATGCGCGCCAGATCGCCACTCCAGCCGTCCTTAGCGTCAACTTGCCAGGCAGCATCGATTGCGCGCCGGATATCCGCATCGGGAAGGATCTGGCACTCGCGCTCGCCGCTCTCGACCGGTGTTTTTATGGCCAGCCCATGCGCGACGATTTGAGGGAGATTAGCAGGCAGATCTTTGCGATGTGTCTTGCCTGCAGCACATTGAGAGCGGCCCGAAAATCGGTTGCGATGCGACGCTTGGTTCCAGAGGCCAATGCGTGCGGCAGGCCATTAAGCCAAGCGGCCAATGCGGGCTCCGTAAGGCTCGCCAGCGGCCTTTCGGCGATATCTGCGGCCAGGACATGCCGGGCAAGCCGCAAGTGCTGGTCGCGGCCTTTTTGGCCGGATAGATAGGCTTCCACAGCCCGCCGGGCCCTTAGGGTAGCGGAGTCTTTGGGCTGCGTCGGGTATTTCACCGCAAACCCGCGGGCCTTGGCAGCCTGCGCGAACGTGAGTATTTCGGCGCCGTCCGCAAGCTGGTTGTCGTCGGCCGTGCCGATCGTCTCGATGCTGTAGGTCTCGTTGCCACAATACCGCCGCATAACCCAGCGGCCGCCGCGCAGTCCCTTACGATACCCTAGGTGCAATCCGATATCGATCGATCGCCAGTAAGGCTTTCCTGACGGCTTTAGCTTGGCTCGCGCCG
>JBPYDY010000350.1:0-2235 GCA_051986155.1 Methylocella sp. | reverse complement strand
CATAGAGCCAATCTTGCGCCGCGCCGATCGCATGATTGCGCGACTGCGCCGCGGAGTTGTTTAGAGCGGCGCATCCTGCTCAGGCCCTCGGCTCACAAAGCCGGGGGCTTTTGTTTTGCCGGTACTCCGCCGCTGATTGGGGACACTTTCGCGGACATTGTTGAGCTTCTTAAGCTCGCTCGATCCCCTGTTCAGGGTGGTTGAATCAAAGGTTAGAACCAAAGCCACTTCGGAACGCTAAGCAAAAAGTTTTTGGGCACGGCGGCCGATTCGCGACCGAACTCCGGTCCAACATCAGGAGGAAAAAATCAGATTCAAAAATTCTGCAAACTTGCGGTAGCAGCAGCCATAATCTGGCTGGGTTTCCTGCCGCGTGAGGCCTCGGCTGCGAAAATTTGCCCGCAATTTCTCGCCCGTTACTGCGTCGTCAATGCAGCAGGAAAGCGAGAGACGATCTGGACCAACCCCTGTTTTGCGCGCGAGGCGCACCTTCGCATTCTTTATCACGGGCACTGCAGAAGAAGACATTGGTGAGATTAGATCAAAGCATCGCGCGCTCGCTGAATGCGCCGTTGCATTAAGCCGATAAAGGGGAATGCCCCGAGGGGGCGTTTCCCCAACCCCACGTTCGGGTAGCACTCACACCGTCACTTGGGCGCCAAGCTCGACAACGCGGTCCGAAGGGATGGCGAAAAAGTCGGTCGGAGGAGCCGCCTGCCGCGCAAGCGCGATGAACAGGCGGTCCTGCCACGCCGGCATCTTCGATTTTGGGGCGGGCTTGATCGTCCGGCGGCCGAGGATGAACGACGTCGTCATAATGTCGCATTTCATGCCCGCCTTGCGCAGCAAGGCAAGCGCCGCCGGAATCCGCGGACTTTCCATATAGCCAAAGTGCAAAACCACCCGGGTAAAATCCTCGGAGAGCTTTTCGACTTCAAACCGTTTGCTCAGCGGAACGCGCGGCATATTCTCGGTCACAACCGACAAGATCCAAACCCGCTCGTGCAGGACTTTGTTATGTTTGAGATTGTGGAGCAAGGCAGCAGGAGCAATCTCGGGCGAATTGGTAAGAAAAATCGCCGTTCCCGGCACCCTTATGGGTTTTGACTTTTCCAGCATCTGGATGAGATCGGGAATGCGAATCGAATCGCGGCGAAATTTTTCGGTGAGCAGATGCGTCCCGCGCACCCAGGTCCACATCACGACCATGACGCCGCCAGCGATCATAAGCGGCACCCAGCCGCCCTCGACAACCTTCATGAGATTGGCGGCGAGAAAGGCAAGATCGGTCAAAAGGAATGCGGAAACGAAGGGTACTGCGAGCCATAGCGGCCAGCGCCAGCATTTCCAAACGACGACAAAGGCAAGCGCGGTGGTCACGACCATCGTTCCAGTCACCGCAGTGCCATAGGCGGAGGAGAGTGAGCTCGACGTCTTGAAGAAACTCACCAGCAACAGGACGCCGATCAGCAGCAGGCGATTGACGCGCGGGATAAAAATCTGGCCTTCCTGCGTCTCCGACGTATGCAGGGTGAGCATCCGCGGCAAAAGGCCAAGCTGGATTGCCTGGTGAACGACCGAGAATGCGCCGGTGATCACCGCCTGGCTCGCGATAATCGTGGCAATTGTCGCAAGCACAACGAGCGGCAGAAGCCCCCAGCCAGGGGCAAGAAGGAAAAACGGATTTTCGATGGCCGAAGGGTTCGCGAGGACAAGCGCCCCTTGGCCGAGATAATTCAGGACCAGCGCCGGCAGTACAAAAACGAGCCAGGTCACCTGAATAGGCAAGCGCCCGAAATGGCCCATGTCGGCGTAGAGGGCTTCCGATCCGGTGACCGCAAGGAACACGGAGCCGAGCACGATGAACCCGAGCAAACCGTGGCCGAAGAGAAATTTCACGCCGAGGACGGGGTTGAATGCGAGGAGAATATGCGGCGCATCGCCAATATGGGCAGCGCCAAGCAAACCGATTGTGAGAAAGAACAGGCCCATGATGGGACCAAAGAAAGCGGCTACACCCGCGGTGCCCCGGTTCTGTGCCCAAAACAGTGCGAGGAGGATGAGGATCGTAAGCGGCCAGATATAGGGCGAGAAGACCGGCGTCGCGAGCTCGAGGCCTTCGAGCGCCGAGAGCACCGAAATCGCCGGCGTGATCACCGCATCGCCCGAAAACAGCGCGGCACCGGCAACGCCGAGAAGAAATATCGGCGCGCCGCGGCGGCCGAGCGCCGAATG
>JBPYDY010000349.1:0-17814 GCA_051986155.1 Methylocella sp. | reverse complement strand
ACCAAGATTTGCTTCGGTGAATTCGTCTGGTAGGCGGAGGGATTTCGGATCGATCGTTTCGATGTTGCTCGGCGGGTTCACATGCAGGATAAGCCCGGCGTAGAGGATCGCCGCGAAAATCAATGCCACAGCAGCGCCGACGATGGCTGACCAGCGTAACTCCGACCGCAGGATGTCTTGCTCGGAGACGGCCATTTTTTACCCCACCGAGCCGCGTGGAATAAAAATGGCAAAATAAAGGAAAAACCAGCCAATCAACAAAAGCAGAACGGCAATGCCAGCAAGCGCCCGCGCGCCTTTTGGGACTCGTCCATGATCGCATCGAGATCGCTCTGCGCGGCGTCATCGCCGCCCGGTCGCGTTCCGTCCGCCACTCCTTATTCTCCTGTTCCGTCCGCCACTCCTTATTCTCCTCAAGACCGGCTGGGCCATCGGCAGGGCCTGCCCGCGCTCTGGAGAGAATATGTCCGCGAAAAACGCAGGTGGTCAACGTGCCACGTTGCCGCGCAGAAGTCTCGCACTTCCCAGGGGGCAGCTCGCCGGGAATTGCGATGCCGGAGTGTCTATGTTAGTCCCGCCTGCCTTGCGGCGCAGACGAATATCGCCTAGCCCGCGTACGCGTGCGGAAACTTTGAAATCCCGTTTTTCAACAGCATTTTCTCGGCATCCTTCGTTGTCCAGCAATAGAGCATGGGCCTCAGCTTTAATTCGTTGATTTGATAGGCCTGATAATAATCGGCCTGCAGCTCTTCGAACTTGCTCCCCTTTAGGTCCGTTGCAATGCCCGGAATTACCTTGAAACGCTTCTTCCTCCTCATCACGGGCTTGGCGCTTATGACCGCTCCCGCGGCCGCGCTCGACAAGGTGACCTTTGCGACAAATTGGCTTGCCGAAGCCGAACACGGCGGCTTTTATCAGGCCAAGGCCGACGGCACCTATGAAAACTACGGGCTCGACGTCACCATCCTCCAGGGCGGTCCCAACGCCAACAACAGGCTCTTGCTCGCGGCGGGAAAAATCGAATTCGACCTCGGCGCCAATCTGATCCAAGCCTTTGATGCCGCCGCTCAAAACATACCCATCGTCGCGGTTGCCGCACTATTTCAAAAAGACCCTTTCGTTTTGCTGTCGCATCCGGGCGTCGGTCTCGACCATATCGAGGACTTGCCGAAGGCCACGGCCTTCATCGGCAAGGACGGCTTTGTCTCGGTCTACCAATGGCTGAAACGCGCCTATGGTTTTAAAGATGAAAACGTCAAGCCCTACACCTTCAATTCGGCGCCTTTTATTGCCGACAAAAATTCCATTGAGCAGGGCTATGCGACCTCGGAACCTTACGCGGTCGAGAAGCAGGGGCATTTCAAACCCAATGTGTTTTTGATCGCCGATTACGGCTATGATTCCTATTCAACCACAATCGAGACGACGCAAGAGCTGATCGAGAAAAACCCGAATCTCGTGCAGCGTTTTGTCGATGCGTCGATCATCGGCTGGTACAATTATATCTATGGCGACAACCGCGCCGCCAATGCGCTGATCAAACGGGACAATCCCGATATCAGCGACGAGCAGCTTCGGTTTTCGGTTGCCAAGATGAAGGAATATGGCATCGTCGATTCGGGCGATTCCCTCACTTTCGGCATTGGCGCCATGCGAGCCGAAAGAGTTGCGAGCTTTTTTGCCAAAATGGTTGAGGCAGGGCTCTACAAACCGGACCTTGATTACAAGCGTGCCTATAGCTTGCAGTTTGTCAACAAAGGCGTTGGCCTCGATCTGCGGCCGCATTGAAAAGCGCATGGGCAAGGCTCTACTATTGCCGCGATGACTAAACCGCTTGTCGCCTTTCGAAACGCTGGAAAGATCTATGGGACGGGGACGGTTGCGCTCGCTGATTTCGACCTCGAGGTGCGGGCAGGCGAGATTCTGACCCTGCTCGGCCCTTCGGGCTGCGGAAAATCGACCGTGCTGCGGCTCATTGCCGGTCTCGATGAATTGACCTCGGGCACGCTTGCCCGCGGCTTCACGCTCGATGAGGCGAGCCTTGGTTTTGTGTTCCAGGACCCAACCTTAATGCCCTGGGCAAGCGTCTTCGATAATGTCTATCTGCCGCTGCGGCTGCGCGGCGTGCGGCGCCAAGAAGCCGCGGCCATGGTGGAAAAGGCCTTGGCGCGCGTTGGGCTTTCCTCCTTCAGCGCTGCCTTCCCGCGCGAGCTTTCGGGCGGGATGCGCATGCGTGCTTCGATCGCCCGCGCGCTTGTGCTCCGCCCGCTCATCTTGCTGATGGACGAGCCTTTTGCCGCGCTCGACGAAATCACCAGATTTAAACTCAACGACGATCTTTTAGAGCTGCAACGCGAGCTCGGAACGACCGTCATCTTTGTGACTCATTCGGTCTTCGAGAGTGTCTTTCTGTCAACCACGATCGCGGTGATGGCGGCAAGGCCCGGCCACGTCGTCGCGGAGATCCCGATCGAAGCCCCTTTCCCGCGCGGCATGGAGTTCCGCACGAGTTCGCTCTACGCACGCCATTGCGCGGAAGCCTCGCGGGCCTTGCAAACTGCGATCGGCGAATCCCAGGAATAGGGCTTGCGCCTACGGCAGGCCGCGCGCGGCAGCTTGCTTGTTTGAGCCTTTCGCACCCGGGCTTGCCGTAGCGGCGCCGGCTCACGCAGCAGCACCCCTTTCCTCGGACACCAAAATGTTTCGCTTTCCCTCAAAGACGAGTGCGCTTCGCTTCCTTCGCGAGGCGGCAATTCCGGTTGGCACCATTGTCGATGTCGGCGTGCGCGAGGGAACGCCGGAATTGCGCAAGGCATTCCCTAATCTTCGCCACGTCTTGTTTGAGCCGGTATCCGAGCTTCACGCCGCGATACGCAGGAATTACGCCGGCATGGATTATTTGCTTGTGCCGGCCGCTGCCTCCGACCGCGATGGCGAGGGCCGCCTGCGAAAGATGACGGTCGATGGCAAAAACATCAGCCACTCGACCTTGGTTGAGGGGACAAGCGATGAACAATTGGAGCCGGTGGCAACAATGCGTCTCGATCGTTTTCTCAACAATCGCGATGACCCCAAACCCTATCTGCTGAAATTAGACGTCGATGGAGTCGAAAGCGCGATCATGCAGGGCTGCGAGGCCATTTGGGATGACATAGGTTGCGTTATCATTGAAGCAAACGCTGTCACGCTCGCCGACCACCTGAACTTCCTGACAGCAAAGGGCTTCCAGCTCTTCGATATTGTCGACTAATGTTATTATTATGGCCTGTTCCAGCAGGTCGACCTTGTTTTTATTGCCGCCAAACTCGCCAATGGCTCGCATCTGAGACCGTGGGAAACGAAGACATTTTCCTAGGACAACTGGCTGCGGGTGGCAAAATTCGAGCATGCCGCCGAGCAGGCAGCGCAAGCCGGAAAGCGCGGCGATCCCTTGGCCGCTCTTGGATTTTGGGAGCGGCTCATTAACCGCCGGGCAAAGCATCGAAAAGACTCGAATGGCCCGGCATGAATCATCCGCCCGTTCCGGCGATTGCGCATGCTAGGGGTTAGGGATGTCGCCGGGCGGGACCGGCCTGCCCTCAAATCCTCCAGCCGCCACCGCCGGCGCGCTTCGAGGAGCGGGCGGATTCCGCTGCCAAAGAAGACCCAGACCGGCGCTCTCCGCAAACCGCCCGATCACGGCGGGCACGGGATTTTCGTGCCACAGTCCCCCCGGAAGCGGCTGCAGCGGTGCGCCTTGATGGGCGGCCTCCATGAAGCGCGACCAGATCTCGACCGGCAAATTGCCGCCGGAGGCTTTATTCGTCGGAGAGTTGTCGTCGTTGCCTAGCCACACGCCGGCAACGAGATGGCTCGTATAGCCGACGAACCAGGCGTCGCGAAAGTCCTGGCTCGTGCCGGTTTTTCCTGCCGCCTGCCAGCCCGGCAGCTCTGCCTTGCGCGCGGTCCCGGTCAGCAGAGTTTCTTGCAGCATAGAATTCATCATTGCAACATAGGCTGGTTCGACAACGCGCCCGTTGCTCCCGCCTCTGCGCTGGTAAAGGATCTTACCGGTTGCGGTCTTCACCTTAGAGACGATCTGCGGCTGGACCCCGATGCCGCCATTGGCAAATGGCACATAGGCGCTCACAAGCTCGAGCGGCGTCACCTCCGAGGTGCCGAGCGCGAGCGAGGGATTAATGGCCAAATCGGACGTGATGCCGAGGCGGTGCGCGACTTTGGCGACCGCCTTGGGACCGGCTTCGAGACCGAGGCGAACCGCCACGGTGTTCAATGACAGCGCCAACGCCTGGGTGAGCGTGACTGGCCCGTAATAGGTGCGAGAATAGTTTTCCGGCTGCCAGCCTTTGATATTGATCGGCGCGTCCTCGCGAACCGTGCCGGGGGTGAGGCCGCTCTCGAGCGCGGCGAGATAAACAAAGGGCTTGAAAGCAGAGCCCGGCTGGCGCTTCGCCAAGGTTGCACGATCGAATGCGCTCTCGCCGTAGTCGCGGCCGCCGACGAGTGCCTTGATCGCGCCATTGGGATCCATCGCCACGAGCGCGCCTTGCCCAACCCTAAAGGCCGCACCTTTGCGGTCGAGCTCATCGGCGAGCGCATTTGCCGCCAAGGCTTGCAGCGACGCATTGAGTGTCGTCGATACGGTGATGTCCTCATCGATCGCGCCGATCGCATCGTTAAGCTCGTCCATCACAAAATCGGCGGCATAATTGGCCGAGCTCTTATTCTGGTCGTGTATGGCATGGGCGCGATGGGTAAGAGCAAGCATTGCCATTGAGCGGGTAATATAACCTTGCTCGGCCATTGCTTTGATGACCTGCTCTGCCCGCTCTTGCGCATCGGCCGGGTTGCGATTGGGCGCGAGCCTCGCGGGGGCCTTCATGAGGCCAGCGAGAACAGCGGCCTCGGGAAGCGTCACTTCGCGCGCGCCGTGGCCGAAATATTTTTGCGCGGCCGCTTCGACGCCGTAAGAGCCAGAGCCGAAATAAACGCGGTTCAAATACAATTCGAGGATTTGATTCTTCGAATATTTGTGCTCGAGCCAGAGCGCCAGGATGGCTTCTTGGATTTTTCGCGAAATCGTTCGTTCTTGGGTGAGAAAGAGGTTTTTGGCGAGCTGCTGGGTCAAGGTCGAGCCGCCTTGTGCAGGGCCGTCCGCCGTAAAATTATGGCAAAGCGCGCGGCCAATGCCATAAAGGTCGATTCCCCAATGCGAATAAAAGCGGCGATCCTCGATTGCTATGAAAGCTTTTGGTAGATATGGCGGCAAGCTGGCGATGTGGACTTCGGCGCCTCCCGTGTCGCCCCGGTTCGCAAGCAAAATCCCATTTTCATCGAGAATGGCAATATTCGGCGGCCGCTTCGGGACCGCCAGAACGTCGGCTGGCGGCAGCCGAGTTGCTTCATAGCCGATGACGGCGGCGCCAGCCACCGCGGTCCAAACGGCTGCGATCGCGCTCCAACGGACCACCCGAGCGCACCGCGCACGCCGTTTCCCGGGCGAGTTCCCGGATCTACCTCCACGGCGCCGCACGTTTTGCCCTTCGAAATCTGCGATGAAGGCTGTTCACAGGCACGCTCCAAGCGCTCGCGCAATTCCGGCCGCGCCATTCCAACCGCACCAATCGGTCGCCAAATCCATCAGAATGGCGAGCGGCCATCATTTCCTGGGGGAGATCGCGCTTTTTTTATTTTAAATTGAGCTGATTAAGGGCAGGTAAAGGAATGGCGCGCCGCCGGGTCCTTACGTTCCCGAAGCCGCTTGCGGTTTGGCCAATGCCGCGCCAAAATCTGCCCCGATCACTGGCACACGGCAGATGTGACGGACCGAACGATTGCCCAACTGGACACCGCCATGAAAGTTACCCTCGAACGAGCAGCCTTGCTAAAATCTCTCGGCCATGTGCATCGCGTCGTCGAGCGGCGCAACACTATTCCCATTCTATCGAATGTTTTGCTGTTTGCCGAAGATCAATCGCTGCTTCTTAGAGCGACCGATCTCGACTTAGAGGTCACCGAACGCTTGCCGGCGGATGTTAGCAAAGCCGGCGCAACGACAGTGCCGGCCCATATTCTTTATGACATTGTCCGCAAGCTCCCAGACGGCGCACAAGTGTCAATCGAATCGCAAGGAGACTCGGGTCAATTGCAGCTGCGTTCCGGACGTTCACGGTTCAATCTGCAGTCCTTGTCTGGCGCCGACTTCCCCGACCTCCATACGGGGGACTTGAGCCACGACTTCAAGCTTGCGCCGGCCGAACTCAAGCGGCTGATCGACAAGACGCAATTCGCAATTTCCAGCGAAGAGACACGTTACTATCTCAACGGCATTTTTCTGCATACGGTCGATGTCGGGGGTCACACGATGCTGCGTGCGGTTGCAACCGACGGCCACAGGCTTGCGCGGGTGGAAGTTCCGGCTCCAAAAGGGGCTTTGGGGATGCCGGGCGTGATCGTGCCGCGTAAGGCGGTCGCCGAAATTCAGAAGCTCGCGGAGAATCTTGACCAAGACATTCGCATCGAAGTATCGACGGCCAAGGCTCGCTTCACCTTCGGCGATCCCTCCGTGAGCCAGGGACAAGTGGTGCTCACCTCCAAACTGATCGACGGTACGTTTCCGGATTACATGCGCGTCATCCCGTCCGGCAATGACAAGCGCCTCATTGTCGACCGCGAGCCCTTCAAATTGGCCGTCGATCGCGTTGCGACGATTTCCTCGGACCGCGGCCGGGCGGTTAAGCTCACCCTAGCCGACACGAAGCTCACTCTTTCGGTCACCAATCCGGATCTCGGCTCCGCGGTCGAGGAGCTTGACGTCGATTATGACTCGTCGCCAATCGATATTGGGTTCAATGCACGCTACCTGCTCGACATCACCGAGCAGCTCGACAGCGACACCGTTTTATTCAAGCTTGCCGATCCCGGTTCTCCGACGCTGCTGCAGGACCGTGATGGCGCCGCTGCGCTCTATGTTTTAATGCCGATGCGGGTGTGACGCATTGGCGTCAATTCCACCGCCGGGTTTCGCCGGCGGCTTTCCTATAGACAGCGCTACTGGCTGGCTGTTCTGGCAGACACGCGGCGTTGACGCCATCCATTCCTCAGGGCGCAGGGCAAGGTCTTGGGTTAAGCGACAATATCGATGTATCGAGATAGCTATGATCACATCCGCGTTGATGAATGTCATGGTAGCTGCCGCCCTGCAAGCCGGGCGCGGCTTGAAGCGCGACTTCGGAGAGCTGGAAAATCTCCAGGTCTCGGTGAAGGGGCCCGGAGATTTCGTCTCCGCCGCGGACCGCAAGGCCGAGGCGATTCTCGTCGACGCGTTGAGCAAAGCCCGGCCCGGCTATGGCTTTGTGTTGGAGGAAGGCGGAACGATTGACGGCACGGACAAGAGTCACACCTGGTTCATCGACCCGCTCGACGGGACGACAAATTTCTTGCACGGCCTGCCGATTTTTGCGATTTCCATGGCCCTCGTGCGCGACAACCAAATCGTTGCCGGGCTCGTGCATAATCCCGCGACCGGGGATATTTATGCCGCCGAAAAGGGGCAAGGCGCATTTCTGAATAACCGGCGGCTTCGAGTGGCGGCGCGCCGGGACCTGTCCGGCGCCGTGGTCGGCTGCGGCATTCCGCATATCGGCAAGGCCAAGGACCATCCGCAATTTTACGCGGAGTTTTCCGCCGTCATGGCAAAGGCCGGCAATTTGCGCCGCCTCGGGGCTGCCGCGCTCGATTTGTGTTTCGTTGCCTCCGGCTGCTACGATGGCTTTTGGGAGCGCAATTTGCAGGCCTGGGACATTGCGGCCGGCGTCATCATGATCAAAGAGGCGGGAGGCTTCGTGACCGACGCGGACGGAGGCTCCGAGATGCTGGCCAAGGGCTCGATTTGCGCCGGCAATGAGACCATCCATCGCGCCTTGCTCCACCTGATTCGTGGCTGACCACGCAGATCCGGGCCGGGAGTCACACTTCGCCCGTCAAAAGAGACGCGCACGGCGGATCACGTCATCCGCACCGGACGAATCCTCTGCGGCCTCCGATACTTCGAAGCAGCCTTGCCTCTCCGAAATTTCCTTGTATAAAGCCGCCTTTCGCACCTCCGGCCGGGGGCTGAACGGGAGCCTTTTAAAGCGCAGGATTCGCGGAGTCCGTTTCCGGTGTCCCCGCCTTCGTTCGTCTCAACGGGCCTTTCCGGGCTCGAAGGGCTCAGCGCCGGCCGGTCGCGAAATTGGAACTAAGGAAAGGCAGCCCAATGACTCTCTACGAGCACATTTATCTCGCCCGTCAGGATATTTCCGGTCAGCAAGTGGACGCGCTGACGGCACAGTTCAAATCGGTGATCGAATCCTTCGGCGGCAAGGTCGAAAAGGTCGAATATTGGGGCGTACGGTCGCTTGCCTATAGGATCAAGAAGAACCGCAAGGCACATTTCTCGCTGCTCAACATCGATGCGCCGCCTGCCGCGTTGAGAGAGGTGGAACGGCAGATGGGCATCAATGAGGATATCATCCGCTTCCTGACGGTCCGGGTAGAGGCTTTGGAGCCAGGCCCATCGGCGATGATGCGCAAGCGCGATGAAGACGATCGCAGCCGTGGCACGCGCGGCGAACGCGGCGAAAAAACATCCAGACGGGTGCGCGACGAGGCGCCGGAAATCGAGGAGGCGAGCTTCTGATGAGTGCAGCTCCTACCCCTCGCAGGCCCTTTTTCCGCAGGCGCAAGTCCTGTCCTTTTTCCGGCCGGAACGCACCCAAGATCGATTATAAGGATATCCGTCTGCTCTCCCGCTACGTTTCCGAACGGGGGAAGATTGTCCCATCGCGGATCACCGCAGCTTCCGCCAAAAAGCAACGCGAACTCGCAAGAGCGATCAAACGCGCACGGTTTCTCGGGCTTTTACCCTATGTGATCCGCTGATTGTGCGGCCAAGCCCTTGGCCGGAGATATTTCCAGCGGGATGGAATTGCACTAATAGAATGGGTCCAGCGGAAGACTGGCTAGCCGGGTCTTTGCGAGAGCGCGGCTCCGCTTGGGTTATGGCCCGTAGCGCAGTCACGCTTATCGTCTTTGGCGCGGGATCGCAGTCATGAACATAAGGCGCCTCTTGAATTTCGCTCCAGCTGCTGGCCTTGGGATTGGGGCGGGAATAGCGGCCGCCATTTTGTTCAGCCTTGCTGGCCGAGGGACGTTTTCTGCGGCCGCGCTCGCCAATTTGTCGCCGCTTCCGATCATGATCGCAATGCTTGGCTTTGGCCTTGTTGCGGGCGCCTCGGCGGTCGTGTCGGCTACGCTCACCGTCGCGGTGCTCTTCTATGCGCGACAGATACACGGTAACGCCGACGCCGCCGCGCTGGCGGGCCTCACCTTCTGTTTCTTCCTCGGCTTGCCCGCCTTGTGGTTCAGTCTCCTTGCGGTATTGAGCCGGGCGAAAGGAAGCCCGAATTGGGTGGTGACGACCAAAGTCGGCAGTTTTTTTAGCCGCGAATATTGTCCGCTCGAACGCGTCCTTTCTTATGCCGCTTCCATCTCCGCCGCCGTCGGAGTGGCGATTGCGATTTCGGTTATGACGGTTTACGGCGGATTCGACCACGCGCTCGAGAAGCTGACCGCCGAAATTGTCCCAGTTTTGGAACCGTTGCTCGGCCACGTCCAGCCCCCTCACGGTATCGACCCGCATACTTTGGCCAAAACCATCGTTTTGGCCGCCGCTCCAGCCGCGGCCGGCTCAAGCCTCATGATGATGATGCTCAATCTGTGGTTTGGCGGCCGGGTCGTGCAGCTTTCGGGGCAGCTCCCGAGACCGTGGCCCAACATTGCACGCGAGCTTAGCTTGCCGAAGATTTATCTCTTGGTTTTCGGCGCTGCCTGCGTGATAGGCCCCTTTTTTGGCGGTGTGGCCGGCCTTATCCTCATTATAATCGCGGCAACGGTCGGCGTCGCATTTGCCCTCGTCGGGCTTGCCGTGGCGCATTATTTGAGCCGCGGATTGAGTTTCCGCGTTCCCCTTCTCGTCCTGATCTACCTTCTGCTTGCCATTACCTGGCCTCTCTCCATCCTTGCCTTGCTGCTGGCCGGAGTTTTGGAAACGGTGTTTTCGCTCCGCGACCGCAAGGATAAAGCAGCTTCGCCTAGAACGTGATTTTCCCCCTCTAAGGATCGAAACATGGAAGTCATTTTGCTTGAACGTGTCGCCAAGCTCGGCCAAATGGGACAAATCGTCCGGGTGAAGGATGGCTACGCCCGCAATTACTTGTTGCCGGCAGGCAAGGCGCTTCGCGCGACCGAGGCCAATAAGGCCCGTTTTGAAACGGAACGCGCCCAGCTCGAGGCCCGCAATCTCGAGACAAGGAACGAAGCCGCCGCTATTGGCGAGAAACTCAATGGTCAAAGCTTTGTGATTATCCGCCAAGCCGGCGAGACCGGGCATCTTTATGGCTCGGTGACGCCGCGCGACATCGCTGCCGCGGTCACGGATGGCGGCTTCAGCATCAGCCGCAACCAGGTCGCGCTCAAAGCGCCGGTCAAAGCGCTAGGTTTGCACGAAATCCCTGTGCATCTGCATCCGGAGATTGAAGCCGTGATTACCGTCAATGTCGCGCGCTCCGCAGAGGAGGCAGAGCGCCAAGCCAAAGGGGAAGCCATTACCGCCGCCGCGGCGACAACCCTCGCCGATCTGGGCCTCGAGGAGGTCGGCGCCGCTCTTGCCGAGTCAGGCGGCAGCCTCGGCGACCACTGAGCGCGTCAAGGGGCGTTCTCAGGGCCAGCGCGCCAGAGGCGGGAGCGACGACAAAATGGCCTCGATGTTGCCGCCGGTGTTCAACCCGAAGATCGTCCCGCGATCATACAACAGGTTAAATTCCGCGTAGCGCCCGCGCCGGATGAGCTGCTCGGTGCGATGGGCCTTTGTCCATGGAAGGGCAAAATTGCGGCGCACGATCTGAGGATAGATCGCAAGCAAACCCATGCCAACGGCGCGCGTAAACGCAAACAGCGCATCGAACGCGGCCTCATCACCTCGCGCGCATTCAAGATAATCGTAAAAGATTCCGCCGATCCCGCGCGGCTCGTTGCGATGCTTTATAAAAAAATATTCGTCGCACCATTGCTTGAATCTCGCATAATCCGCGACGTTCGCGTGGCTGTCGCAGGCCGCCTTCATCGCGGCATGGAAATCTTGCGTATCGGGGTCGGTTTGAACGCGCCTTCTATCGAGCATGGGAGTGAGATCGGCGCCGCCGCCAAACCATGATTTTGTGGTCACGACAAAACGGGTATTCATGTGAACCGTTGGAACATTCGGGTTCCAGGGATGGGCGATGAGCGAAATTCCAGAGGCCCAAAAACGCGGATCGGACTCCGCGCCAGGAATTTGCGCCGCGAATTCGGCCGGAAATTTTCCGAACACCGTCGAGGTGTGGACCGCCATTTTTTCGAACAGCCGTCCCGTTAGGAGCGCCATGCGCCCGCCGCCGCCCCCGGTCCTGGCCCAGGGCTTCGCCGTAAAACGCCCCGGCGCCATGCCGGGCTTAGGCAAGGGACCCTCGGCTTCCCGTTCCAGCATTTCGAACGCCGCGATGATTTTCTCTTGGAATTTTTCGAACCAGGCGCTGGCCGTGCGTTTGGGGAGGTTGGCGGCATCGCCGTTCGCGCGTTCATCGTCCAGGATCATCGCGGCCACCCATTGTTCAGCAGAACGTATACGCGACCCACCAAGGCCAAGGGTATGGCTCGGATCCCTCACCTTCCGGGGCCGGCCGCGCTCTCATGCCAGCGGCCAAGCAGATAGGAGGATAATGCGGCAAAGGCCGCATAGATCGCTATTCCGGTCAGCGCGATTAACGTCAACGCCGCAAACATCCGCGGTATGTTGAGCCTATAGCCTGCCTCGGCGATCCGAAACGCCAAGCCCGCGCCCTTGCCGGCATTGCCTGCCGCGAGCTCGGCGACGATCGCGCCGATGAGAGCGAGGCCTCCACCGATCCTTAAGCCCCCGAGAAAATAAGGCAAAGCGGAAGGCAGGCGCAGCCGCACCAGCATTTGCCATTGCGTTGCGCGATACAGCTTGAAGAGATCGACAAGATTGCGGTCGGCCGAGGCAAGCCCCAGCGCGGTATTCGATAAAATCGGAAAAAAGGCGACGAGGAAGGCGCAGACAAGGACCGCAACGGGTGCGTCAAGATAAATCAATAGCAATGGGGCAATCGCCACGATTGGGGTTACCTGCAGTACGATCGCAAAAGGCAAAAAGGAGCGCTCGACCCATTTCCATTGCGTGAACAAGACGGCCAAGCCCACTCCGCCGATAACTGCCGCGGCCAACGCGCCAAAAGTCGTCCTTAAGGTCACGAGCAACGCCGGGACGAGCGTCGCGCTGTCGGAGACGAGCGTCGAAACAATGAGCGAAGGCGAGGGCAGAACATAAGGCGGCACGCCGCCAAACCGCACATAGGATTCCCAGGCGGCCAGCGCCGCTGCGAAGACCAAAGCCGGTGGCGCAAAGCGCGTCGCTCGGTGCCGCAGGCCCATTCAGAACACCACCACGATCAGCCCTTGTTCGGAGGTAGGCAATGTCTTTTGCATGCCTCCTCGAACTTATTACAGCTGTCATTGCATTCGGCGCTCGAGCAGGCCACGATGCACTGTTCGGGCTCCTCCGGATGGGCGCATTGCTCTCTGCAATAGTCTGCGTTTGTCTTGCAACTTGCCGTACAGGCCTCGGCTGGGCCGGTATTCTTTTCGGCGACGCGACCGCACGCCGTGAGCGCCAGAGCCATGGAAGCTGTCAGCAGCATGTTCTTCATGTTCATCATGGAGGTCTTCCGGGGGTGGCTTTAGGAATGGACCATATCAACTCTCGCTCTTGAGACCTCCTGCCGGTGTGCCGGCCCGGATTCGAGTCCGGGTTGCGCAGCGGGACCAGGCCCGGCCCGTGACAGATATTTTCCTCGCGGCGAGAGCTGGCAAAGGCCTACCATAGCTGCGGGAGTGAAGGAACGGCTCACTAGCAGGCCAAACTGCCAGGCAGCGCGAGCAGAAATTCTCACATGCCGGCGTGCCGAAGAGCGGCAGCGGCCGCTACCGGCGCGACAACCGCGGCGACTAAGGTCACGGCGCAGAGGACGAGGAAGGGCGGCGTAAAGGTAACGGCTGAACTCTCGCTTGCCCCAGCGGCCGCCACGCCGAAGATCAAGCTTGGCACGCAGAGCGGCAGGATCAAAACTGCGAGCAACAATCCGCCACGCCGCACGCTGACAGTCAGAGCCGCCCCGACGGCGCCGGTCAAGGTGAGGGCAGGCGTTCCCGCCAAAAGCGAGAGCGTCACGCTCGAAAGCTCGGAAATGGGCAGATTGAGCATCAACCCAAAAAACGGCGCCGCAACGGCGAGCGGAAGCCCCGTAAGCATCCAATGCGCCAAGCATTTGACGAGCACGATGAGTTCAAGCGGCGTGCGGCTCGTGAGAAGGAGATCCAAAGAACCATCGTCATGATCGGCCTGAAATAGCCTGTCGAGCCCGAGCAGGCTCGCAAGCAGGCCCGAAATCCAAAGAATTGCCGGCGCGATCTTGCCCAAAATCTTGAGGTCAGGGCCGATCGCAAATGCGCTCAGCGTGACGAGAATGAGAAAAAACACGATCCCGAGGCTGGTGCCGCCGCCAATGCGCCGCCCCATCCTGATGTCGCGCAGAAAAAGCGCGGCGAGCGGATTTCTGGGCGAGGCGGAGATGATTGTCATGCGGCCTGTCCGAGCCGCAGTTCTTGTTCCTGCAGGCCGAGCCCTGCGTGGGTGGCGGCGACAATGAGGCCGCCTTGTGACAAATGGCCAGCCATAATTTGCCGTACCAACACCTGTGAGCCGGCATCAAGTGCGGCTAGGGGCTCGTCGAGGAGCCATACGCGGCGGTTTGTCACGAGGAGCCGTGCAAGCGCCACGCGCCGCTTCTGCCCCGCAGAGAGATAAGCGACCGGGAGATGGGCGGCATGTCCGAGGCCCAATTTGGCGAGGACTTCGGCGACCGGCAAGCCGCCAAGACCCCCGTCGAGGAGTGCGGCCAAAAACTCCAAATTCTCACCAACGGTGAGCGGGCCCTTCAGCCCATCGGCGTGACCGACATAGTGGACCTGCTGGGAGATCGTTTCTTGCGAGGCAGGCGAAAGCGTGACAGTACCCGAACGTGGCAGGAATCCTGCGAGTGCGCGCAGAAGGGTGGATTTTCCCGCCCCGTTCGGACCTGTCACCGCGAGGCACTCGCCGTCGCTGAGAGCAAAGGACAGCTTCGAGATCAGGGGGCGGCCGCCGCGCTCGACAGTCAAATTTGAGGCAGAAAGTCGCATGTTTGTTCAATCGCGGGCAAGCCTTGCCGCCGGTTTCATCTTCTAGCCATATGGCTCCCGGCAGAAAATTTATTTATAAGCGCCGCAGCATTCCTTCCCGCTCGACCTAATGCGGACAACTTTCATGACCTCTCTCGACAGCTTCAAATGCCGCAAAAAGCTCACCGTGGGCGCTAAGACCTATCATTATTACTCGCTCAAGGCGGCCGAGAAAAACGGGCTTGCGGGCATCTCGGGGCTGCCTTTCTCGATGAAGATCTTGCTCGAGAATCTGTTGCGTTTTGAAGACGGCCGCACCGTCACCAAAGAGGATATCGAGGCCGTTGCCGCCTGGCTTGCAAACAAAGGCGCAACCGAGCGCGAAATCGCGTTCCGGCCCGCAAGGGTGCTCATGCAAGATTTCACCGGCGTGCCAGCCGTTGTCGATTTGGCCGCGATGCGCGGTGCCATGGCCAAGCTTGGCGGCGATCCGCAAAAAATCAATCCGCTCGTGCCTGTTGATCTCGTCATCGATCATTCCGTTATCGTCGACTCCTTTGGCAGCAGCAAGGCCTTCAAAACCAATGTCGAGCTCGAATATGGCCGAAATGGCGAGCGCTACCGCTTTCTCAAATGGGGTCAGGAAGCGTTCGACAATTTCCGGGTCGTGCCGCCCGGCACAGGCATCTGCCACCAGGTCAATCTCGAATATCTTGCAAAGACGGTTTGGACGGCCAAGGAGATAGATCATTCTGCGCACGGCAAGCCTGCGCGCGTCGAGCTCGCCTATCCCGATACACTGGTTGGCACGGATTCGCATACGACGATGGTCAACGGTCTTTCCGTTCTCGGCTGGGGCGTCGGGGGTATCGAGGCCGAGGCCTGCATGCTTGGCCAGCCCCTTTCCATGCTGTTGCCCGAAGTCGTCGGCTTCAAATTGACGGGCGCGCTTGGCCCAGGCGTCACCGCGACCGACCTCGTTCTCACCGTGACGCAAATGCTGCGGCAGAAAGGCGTGGTCGGAAAATTCGTCGAGTTTTGCGGACCAGGCCTCAACCATTTGCCGCTCGCCGATCGCGCCACCATTGCCAATATGGCACCGGAATATGGCGCAACCTGCGGTTTCTTCCCCATCGACTCAGAAACGCTTGCCTATCTTGTAACCTCGGGGCGCACGCCCGCACGGGTGGCGCTCGTCGAGGCCTATGCGAAGGCGCAAGGCTTGTTCCGGACGAAAAATGCTGCCGATCCGGTCTTCACGGATATCGTCGAGCTCGAACTTGAGCAGGTTGCGCCATCTATGGCAGGGCCCAAACGGCCCGAGGGCCGGATTGCGCTTGGCGCGATAGGGACGGGTTTTTCGGCTGCCCTTGGCGCCGAATATGGCAAAACCGGAGAGTCTCAAAAGCGGTTTCCGGTCGAGGGAAAAAATTTCGATCTAGGCCACGGCGACGTAGTGATCGCGGCGATCACCTCCTGCACGAATACCTCCAATCCCAATGTGCTCATTGCGGCGGGACTTCTCGCCCGCAATGCCGTCGAGAAAGGGATTGGCGTAAGGCCATGGGTCAAAACCTCGCTGGCCCCGGGAAGCCAAGTGGTCGCGGAATATTTGGCCGCTTCGGGCCTGCAAAAATCGCTCGACAAGCTTGGGTTCAATCTTGTCGGCTTCGGCTGCACGACTTGTATCGGCAATTCCGGTCCCTTGGCGCCGGAGATTTCGAAAACGATCGGCGACAATGGAATCATTGCGGCCGCGGTGCTCTCAGGCAATCGGAATTTTGAAGGAAGAATCAGCCCCGACGTTCAGGCGAATTATCTCGCTTCGCCGCCGCTGGTCGTTGCCCATGCACTTGCGGGCACGGTGGCAATCGATCTCACCCGCGACCCGCTCGGCCAAGACAGGAAAGGCCGCCCAGTTTTTCTCAAGGACGTCTGGCCGGATCGGACAGAGATTGAGGAGTACATCGGCAAGTTCGTGACCAAGAAAGTTTTTAAAGCCCAGTATGCAGATGTTTTTGAGGGCGACTCCCATTGGCGCAAGGTGAAGGCGCCGGCGGGCGAGACCTACAATTGGGATATCGGCTCGACCTATGTGCGCAATCCGCCCTATTTCGACGGAATAAAAATGCAGCCTGACCCGTTGCATGATATCGTCAATGCGCGGATTCTGGCTCTATTCGGCGATAAAATCACGACCGACCATATTTCGCCTGCGGGCTCGATCAAGGAAGCCTCGCCTGCCGGGCAATATCTCCTTGAGCGGCAAATCTCGAAGGCCGATTTTAACCAATATGGTACGCGCCGGGGCAATCATGAAGTCATGATGCGCGGCACCTTCGCCAATATCCGCATCAAGAATTACATCCGGCAGGCCAATGGCCACGTGCCCGAGGGCGGGCTTACAAAACATTGGCCGGTTGGCGAGGAGATGCCGATTTTCGATGCCGCAATGAAATACGCGAGCGAAGGCGTGCCGCTCGTCGTCTTCGCCGGCGCCGAATATGGCAATGGCTCTTCGCGCGATTGGGCGGCGAAGGGCACGAGGCTCCTTGGCGTGCGCGCGGTTATCGCCGAATCTTTCGAGCGTATCCACCGCGCAAATCTCGTTGGCATGGGCGTTTTGCCGCTTACCTTCGAGCCCGGCACGAGCTGGAAGTCGCTTGGTCTCAAGGGCGACGAGGAGGTGACCATCCGCGGCCTCGCCAATGACTTAAAACCGCGCCAGATGATGCAGGCGGAACTCACCTTCGCCGATGGAAGGACAGAGCAGGTGCCGCTCCTTTGCCGCATCGCGACGGCGGACGAGCTCGAATATTTCAGGAATGGCGGGATACTTCCCTACGTTTTGCGCCAGCTTGCGGCCGCGTGATATTTCGTCGAGGCGTTAATGAAACGGTTAAAAACGCAGTGAATGGCAATGTCCGATTTCAGTGTTGTAAGCTCACAGGAAACTACGGTCGGTACGTCAAGTCGCATATCATTCCTGAGGCGTTGACCGAGACCTTACGGAAAGGCAGAGGGCCTCTTATTCAGAGAGGTGCGAACGGACGGCGTGTTAGGCGGTGGACGAGTTGGTATGATTCCAGGCTCGTCACCGCCGAAGGCGAAGCGGTTTTGTCCAAATACGACAGCTGGGCGATAGCGTTCCTTCGAGCAACAAAAATGATTTGGTCTTCGTGGGGACCAATGGAACAGCTCGAGTTACCTGATCATGAGTGGAATCCAGAGCTGCAAATTGGCCTTAGAAAACTTCAAGGCATCGACGGTGACCGTCTCCGGCTATTTTTCTTGTCCCTACTTTGGCGAGCTGCAGCTACAACTCTTCATGAGTTTAACGCGGTCAGGTTGCCCCAAGAAGAATTGGATCAGTTACGGGTAATGGTATTGACGGGGGACGTTCAACCACATCACTTTTATCCTATCATGCAGCTGCAATATGCCACGCGAAGCTTCCCTCACAAGCGCGCGGCCGGCCATCTAGTGAAACGTGAACTG
>JBPYDY010000348.1:0-3391 GCA_051986155.1 Methylocella sp. | reverse complement strand
GTCCCTGGAAGAATTTGCACTGAAAGACACGCGAAGCTCTGATTTTGATTGGGCCCAGTCGAGGGAAAATATGCTAGCCAGTCACATCGGCCGCATTTGCGCCTTGTCGGGCTGCAGTTGATCATGAGAAACCGAAATAAGCATTTTCGGTCAATACCACCAAACGTTCCTGCCATCCCTCCACCACCCGCCAATCGCTGTTTGGCGGAAGCATAAGGGCAGGGCGCCGCTCCGGCTTCCTCAGGACCGAATGTGATTCTGGATATCCATTCTTCCCGAAGACGAGCGTAGCTTGAGGCCGGATGGCTGCGCTATTGGCCTCCTGCGCTCACCGCCGATCTTGGGCGGATGAAGGCGCAAAAATGCGATGCGCGCGATCCGTCGCGAATTTATAAGGCGGGCACCGATAACGAGTAACATCCCCCTTCGTGCGCAACGGCCGGCAAGTCCCGGCCGCTCCGTCACCCCATCCTCTCATCTTATCTTGCTGGGCCAAATAGAAAAGCTTGTGGTGAAGCGTTGCCACAACCAGCTATTCACCCATTAACGCACGGATTTGGCTACCGGTTTTTGAACATATGGCCATACATACGGGCATACTGCTGCGGACATAAGCCCTAGTAACGGCGGTAATACACATGGCGGTATGGCCGCCTTACGACTACGACGCTCCGGCCGGTCACGACGGGCGCTGAACCATACGCGTAAGGGTAGCCGTAGCCATAGCCATACCCAGAGGGGTAACCGTAGCCATATCCGTAATTGGGGTAGCCGTAATAGGGATAGCCGTAACCCCCCCATCCCCAATATGGAGATGTTGCAGCAGCGGCGAGCCCGAGCCCCAATCCCAATCCTGCGTACGCCGGCCACCAGCCACCCCAGCCGCCCCATCCCCGATTCCAACCCCAACCACCGCCGCGCCAGCCGCCAAATCCTCCGTGCCAACCGCCAAAGCCGCCACGAAATCCACCAAAGCCGCCACGAAATGCCTCCGCTGGTCCGCTGAAGATTAACGCGCCAGAAAGAGCAGCCGCAGCTGCCACATAGCCTAACCTTCTCATTTGGTTTTCCCCTAGTTGAGCGTCTTCACAGACGGCGAAGTGACGAAGACCATTGAAGATTCGGAAACGTCGCCGCATGGACAGCAAGGGTAACCGCTGGCCGCTCGAAATTGTTCCATTACGCCATTCACAGTGCGGAGATTGAAAGGAATTGAATGAAAGCGCGGCCGCGCTTGGCTAACGCCTGTCCGCCAGAAAGTCTGCGATTGCGGGGATCACGATGTCGGGCCTCTCTTCCTGTGGCACGTGACCGCAATCGTCGATAAGGATCAGTTTGGACCCCTCAATCAGAGTGTTGAGCGTAATTCCGATCGCGGGCGAGACGACCCGATCCTGCTTGCCCCAGATGAGGAGCGTCGGCAGCCGCAGGGAGTGATAGCGGGCAATGAGCCCCGGAAGATCGTCCGGGATGATTTGCCGCGCCGTCTCGATCATCGCCCGGCGCCCTGCCGCAGTCGCGAGGTTTTGGGCATAGGCGCATATCATCTCCTCGGTGATGCAGCGGCGATCATGGTAGGCGGTGGGCGAGACCGCGCGCACGACCATTCGCCCTGGAAACCGCGAGAAAAGGAAAGCGCCGGCGAGGGGCACTCTGATCAACCTCATGAGCCATGGCAAGGGCTGCGGCAGCGCCACGCTGTCGACCAAAACGAGGCGCCGGATCGCATGCGGCCGAAGCTTGGCAAAGTCGAGAGCGATCATGAGCGCGACGCCGCCGCCCAGGGAGTGACCAATGAGATCCAATTGTTCCAGCCGCTGCTCGTCGATGAAGGCGATAATCTGTGCGGCGTGATCGGCGGGGCCGTAGCGCCTATCGGCGCGAGGCGGCGAGCCACCGTGGCCGGCAAGGTCGACGCGAATGACGCGCCGGTCAGGCAGACCCTTGGGCAAATGGCGCCAAGAGAAAAGTGTAGCGCCATAGCCGTGCAGCGCGAGCACCGGTCTGCCAGAGCCCGCCGTTTCGAAATTCAAATATGTCAGGGGTTTGGACTTGACCTCAGGCATGACGAGAATGGGGCAGCAGAGGCCTCAAGAAAAAAGCACGGAAGAGAGTTTTCGCCGGGCGGCGATGGTCGCGGGATCGGCCGCACCCCAGGCATCGAAAAATTGCAGAAGCTGCTTGCGCGCGCCATCATCGTTCCACGCCCGGTCGCGCTTGATGATCTCGACGAGCTCGCCTGCCGCCTCTGCGCGACGATTTTTCGCGTGGAGCAGGATCGCGTAATCGAACCGGGCCTGGTGGTCGTCTGGGTCGGCCGCGAGCATTTGCGTGAGCTCGGAGGAATCGCCGACGTGAGCGGCCCGTTCGGCAAGCTCGAGCCCGGCTTTGGCGGCAATGATCGCGCCATCGCGCTCGCCGCTCACGCTCACCGCGGCAAGCATGCGCTTTGCGCTATCGAGCTCTCCTGCCGCAATTAGGATTTTTGCAAGACCGGCGACGGCAGCCGGTTCGCCCGGATTTACGGCAATGATTTGCCGGTAAATCTCCACCGCCTTGCTTGGCTCTCCGGCAGCGGCGAGGGCCTCGGCCTCGGCCAAGCGGTCGGCAATATCATCCAGCGGGCCAACCAGCCGCTCGATAAACCCCTTGATCTCGCGTTCCGGCAAAGCGCCCATGAAGCCGTCAATCGGCTAGCCGCGTTGAAAGGCGATGACCGCCGGGATGGAACGAACCCCGAGCCTTGCGGGAATTTCCGGATGCTCCTCGATATTCAACCGGACGAGCTTGACCTTTCCTGCCGCGGCCTGCACGGCTTTCTCGAGCACAGGTGCGAGCCGCTTGCAGGGCTCGCACCACGGCGCCCAGAAATCGGCAAGCACAGGCTGGCGCGCCGATTCGGCGATCACATCGGCGGCAAAACTCGATGTCGTGGCGTCCTTGACGAGCGCCCCGGCGTCTTTTGGCTTGGCCGCTTGGGCGGCCTCGACGCGCCCGCTGTCCCGGTCCCGGCCGCGGCCAAAAATCCCTTTCATCTCACCCTCCAGTTGGTCTGCTGCCGTCAACGAGCCGGCGACGACGCGATGAAATTTTGCCGCCAAAATGCGGCTTTAAGGCCGAAATCGCAGCCTCCGATCGCCCGCACCGCATAACTCTGGCAATCGGGCGGCATTTATCCTAGATTTGGCAAGCGGAGCTGCGGGGTGCGTGCAGGATCAGAATCCCCGGGGCCTTATCGGTCTTGAAGGGAGCTGTCCCTGGCCTTGCCCGTGGGCTTGGCCATATGGCGCCCACCTACTTTGTAGGTACCCGGGACCGGTATCCCACGGCCAGCGCGGCCCCGTCCTTGCGGCCAAAGCCTAGCGAACATTTTTATCGGCCATTCACATCC
>JBPYDY010000347.1:0-5793 GCA_051986155.1 Methylocella sp. | reverse complement strand
TTGCGAGGAGCGTGAGCTCCGAAGCAATCCACCAGTCGCCGCATCGCGCTCGTGGATCGCTTCTCTCGCGATCACGGCTTGTCCTGAGGGATCCTCCGCGCGATTTGGTATCAACCAATCAGTACATCGAACACGAGCTTTGCGTTCAGGCCGATGATGGCCATGGCGATGAGCGCAGCAACCGCACTTGTCATGCGCGGCGCGGCGAGCTTGCCCATGAGATTGCGCGAAGCGGTGAAGCAGACGAGCGGGACAATTGCGAAGGGCAGGGTGAGGCTCAGCACGACTTGCGACAGCACGATCAGACCGTTCGTAGCGGCTTCACCGCCGATGATAAGCGTTGCGGCCGCAGGTACGATTGCAACGAGCCTCGTCAACAGCCGCCGCGCCGCAGGATTGAGCCTGATATGGACAAAACCCTCCATAACGATCTGTCCCGCAAGCGTTGCGGTCAAGGTCGAATTCAGACCGCAGGCGATAAGCGCAATGGCAAAGAGCTTGGCGGCCAGCGTGCTGCCGAGCAAAGGTGCTATCAGCCGGTAGGCGTCCTGCAATTCGGCGACCTCCGGGTAGCCGTGGGCATGAAAGGCCGCAGCGGCGAGGATCAGAATCGCTGCGTTGATAAGAAGCGCAAACAAAAGCGCGATTGTCGAATCGACGATCGCGAGACGAATAGCATTGGCCCGCTCAGAGAGGCTTGGCCCGATCGCGCGCGTTAGCACAATTCCTGAATGCAGATAAAGATTGTGCGGCATGACCGTCGCGCCGAGAATCCCGAGCGCGATATAGAGCATGCCAGGGTTGGAGAAGAGCTCGCGGCTTGGCAAAAGCGCTTTCGTAACCGCCGCCATGTCGGGCCGGGCGAGGACGAGTTCGATTGCGAAACAGGAAGCAATCAAGACGAGGAGAGCGACGACAAAAGCTTCGAGCTTGCGAAATCCGAAGCGCATGAAGGCAAGAACGAGCAGCGCATCGAGACAGGTCACTACGACTCCCGCACCGAGCGGCAGGCCGGTCAAGAGTTCAAGGCCTATCGCGGTGCCGACGACCTCCGCGAGATCTGTGGCGACGATCGCGGCCTCCATGACCAGCCAGAAAATAAGCCTCACCGGACGCGGAAAAATCTGGGCGCAGTTCTGAGCAAGATCCTGCCCGGTGGCAAAGGCAAGCCGTGCGGAAAGGGCCTGCAGCACGATGGCCATTAGGCTGGATAGAACGGCAACGAAGAGCAGCGCCATGCCGAAGCGCGAACCGCCCGCAAGTGCAGTCGCCCAGTTGCCTGGATCCATATATCCGGTTGCGACGAGATAGCCGGGGCCAGCAAAACTCAAGAAACGACGATAAATGGGACCGCTTTTTGGAACCCTTACGCTGCCATGCGCCGCACCAAGCGAAAGCGGCGTTTGCTCGGGAATGGCCGGAGCAGCGGACAATGGCATCGATTTCTTATTCCTTTGGCGGCATTCCTTTGATGCTCAGGGGCGCCCTTTTTCGGTTGGGGCGTGCAGCACCGGATTACGGTCGCGGTAGTGCTACAATATATAGCACACGCTAAAACATAATCAATGTGCGATAATTAAATTGAACCGGCCGCTACCGTCCCCGGGCTTTGCCCGAATCGCGCCAAGCAAAAAGCCCGGTACTGCCCGCGTAGGGTCTACGGCCATGCGCCGGACTTTGTCTTGAAAGTCAGCGCCGCCGGTTGAATGCCGGGGTACGCAGGTTGTCGGGCGCAGAGTTGCGCTGAGCTTGCCAGTTTGCCAAAGCAAGCAACGCCTTTGGCTAATCCTCTGGCTCCGGTACCGGCGCGCTTAGCCCGCAAAAGGTCGAGTCGCGGATGCCGGCGGGTATTGGTCGGATGTTGGCAGAGAAAGACAAGCAAACTGGAAGGAAGAAGCAATGAGTTACTTTGGAAGCTGCTTTTGCGGCGCAGTCCAAATCGAGGTCACCGGATCTCCCGAGGCCATGGGCTATTGCCATTGCCGGTCTTGCCGGTCGTGGTCCGGCGGGCCGGTGAACGCTTTCACGCTATGGAAACCGGGGGCCGTGCGGATCACGGCGGGGGCGGAGCATGTCGCGATGTTCCAGAAGACCCCGCTCAGTCAGCGTCAGTATTGCGGGAAATGCGGCGGACATCTCATGGCAAACCATCCACCGCTCGGCCTTGTGGATGTGTTCGCCGCGACGATCCCGAGCCTGGCCTTCAAACCTGCCGTTCATGTTAACTATGCCGAGACGGTGCTGCCCATGCGGGACGGCCTCCCAAAGCTGAAAGACTTTCCGGCCGATTTCGGCGGCTCCGGAGAAATCATTGCCGAATAAATGCGGGCTAAAACGCCGGCGGCCAATCCAGAGCCGGGAGTCGTGAAACAGGATTGTCGTGCGGCGGCGAAAAACTGCCGCGCTGCTTGCGGGATGGACTTGGCTGTCGGGCTGCCGGCGCAAAACAATTGGCCCTTGTTGATTCGCAGCCTGCCCATCTTTCGAGCCTCGCGAGCAGGCCATCCTATAAGTCGTCGCTCGCCGCCAATGTCGAAATTACGGTTTGCAATTCCAAACTCAAGGGGCTGGGGCACTCGGTCCAATTGTGCCGCCAGCATTTCGATGGCATCAATTTGATTCGTTTTTTCGTGCCTTAATGCACCGGTTGGGACGGCAAAGCAGGGGTTTCAGAGCAGCTCCTTGCCAAAACAAGGATGCGGTTGCCGAAAATGGCAGAACAGGCGGCAAAAATTGTGCCTTTGATGCCACAGCCCCCAGCAAGATTGCTTTGACTTGGCCTCCCAAGAAGAAGCGGCTTTTTTATTCTTCAATAACTTGCTAACGTAAGTTTTAACATCAAGCTTCAACTGCGTGGTTAGCGTTCGGCGGGTGCTGCAGAGTGTTTTCGCTCGCTTCCCCCCGCGGCACGGTCCCACGCGCTATAATTTTCCCAAAGAGACGTTTGGCCGCTCGCTTCGGAACGATTTGCCATGGATCATCGGATGTTCGACAAGAAAAACCTCCCCAGTCGGCATGTGACGGAAGGCACATCGCGGGCGCCGCACCGCTCCTACTTCTACGCCATGGGACTGACCCGCGAGCAGATTCACCAGCCGTTGATTGGCGTCGCGTCCTGCTGGAACGAAGCCGCCCCCTGCAACATCGCCCTGATGCGCCAGGCTCAGGCTGTGAAACGGGGCGTCACCGCGGCAGGCGGCACCCCGCGCGAGTTCTGCACGATCACCGTGACCGATGGCATCGCCATGGGTCACGAGGGAATGAAGTCATCGCTCGTATCGCGGGAGGTCATTGCCGACTCGGTCGAGCTCACCATCCGCGGGCATTGCTATGATGCGCTCGTCGGCCTTGCCGGTTGCGACAAATCGCTGCCTGGCATGATGATGGCAATGCTGCGACTTAACGTCCCATCGATTTTCATTTACGGCGGTTCGATACTGCCCGGCACTTTTAAGGGTCAGGCTGTGACGGTGCAGGATCTTTTCGAGGCGGTCGGCAAATTTTCGGTCGGAGAGATGACGGCCGAGGATTTGGAAACCCTCGAAACGGTTGCCTGCCCTTCGGCCGGCGCTTGCGGCGCACAATTCACCGCCAACACCATGGCGACCGTTTCGGAGGCGATTGGACTTGCCCTGCCTTATTCGGCCGGGGCGCCTGCGCCCTATGAGATCCGCGACCGTTTTTGTGTCACGGCAGGGGAGATGGTGATGGATCTCCTGGCAAAGAAGATCAGGCCGCGCGATATCGTCACCCGGAAGGCGCTCGAGAACGCCGCAACCGTCGTTGCCGCGTCCGGCGGCTCGACCAATGCCGCGCTGCATCTTCCGGCGTTGGCCAATGAATGCGGGATCCCGTTCGATCTTTTCGACGTCGCCGAGATCTTCCGCCGCACGCCCTATATTGCCGATCTGAAACCGTCCGGAAAATATGTCGCCAAGGACCTATTCGAGGCTGGCGGCGTGCCTCTCCTACTGAAGACGTTGCTCGACCACGGCTATCTGCACGGCGGGTGCCTCACCGTAACCGGCCGGACAATCGCGGAAAATTTGGCGAAGGTCGCCTGGAACCCGAACCAAGATGTCGTGTGGCCGGCGGATAGGCCGATCAGCCCTTCCGGGGGCGTTGTCGGCTTGAAGGGCAGCCTCGCGCCCGAAGGAGCGATCGTGAAGATTGCGGGCATGCCGGAATCGGCGTTGATGTTCCGGGGCCCCGCGCGTTGCTTCGATAATGAGGAAGATTGTTTCGAGGCCGTAACAAAACGTAATTATCAAGAAGGCTGCGTTTTTGTTATTCGTTACGAGGGACCTCGCGGCGGACCCGGAATGCGGGAAATGCTGGCGACGACGGCGGCTCTTTATGGTCAGGGCATGGGAACCAGAGTCGCGCTTGTGACTGATGGGCGCTTTTCCGGCGCAACCCGCGGACTTTGCGTGGGCCATGTCGGGCCGGAGGCAGCCGCAGGCGGGCCGATCGCTCTTGTTCGCGATGGCGATATTATCGAGATCGATGCGATTTCTGGAACGATCACCCTCCAAATAGGGGATGCGGAGTTAGAAAAAAGACGAAAAGATTGGCGTCCGCGTAAAACCAATTTCGGGTCTGGCGCGTTATGGAAGTATGCGCAGATGGTCGGTCCGGCCGTCAGCGGTGCGGTTACTCATGGCGGCGCTTCGAATGAAACAAATATCTATGCTGACATCTAGCCGTATTGCCGGCAGTGTTCTTTTGGGGCTTGGCCTTTATGCGGCGGCTACAGGTGTCCGCGCTTTCGAGGCCGCCGATGGCGCGCAGGTCGAAAAGGCGCCGATTAAGTCCTATGCCGCCCCAAGCGCGGCGCTGAAGGCGGGGCTTGGGGGCTTTAGCCTGGGCAATCCTGCAACTTCTATCGAGGCCCTCAAAGTTGCCGCGGCGGGAGGCGACCGATTGGCGCAGTGGAAGCTCGCCAACAGCTATGCCAAGGGCGACAGTATTCCACGCGACGACGTGAAGGCCTATGATTATTTTTCGCAAATCGTCAAAGGCTACGATGAAGACAGTCCAGACCGGCGCGGCGACGCAATCGTTTCGCGCGCTTTAGTCGCCTTGGGCGTTTATAGATTGAACGGAATCGAAAACAGCGCGGTCGTTGCCGATCCCCAGCTTGCGCTCCGGCTGTTTCAGTTTGCCGCAACGAATTTTGGCGATGCGAACGCGCAGTACAACCTGGCGCGAATGCATCTCGATGGCGTGGGCGCCGATAAGGACGAAATAGAAGCCCTGCGCTGGCTCTGCCTCGCCGCGCAGAAAGGCCAAGTCGAAGCCCAGGCGCTGCTCGGTCAGTTGCGGCCGAACCTGCCTCGCCTTGGCACGGGAAGCGGCGGCCGGTGCCAATGAGGCGGACCGGCACGAGGCCCTCGAATATCTCGCAATCCTCCTGAACCGCCGCAATTAATTTGCAACCCCGCCAATGATCGCTAGGTCCTAAGAATCCGCATTTGTCTCGCGCCAAGTGCCGCGCGCCGTTGGTCAATTCGGCCGATTCTCGCCACGGATAGATAAGCGCGATCACGCGTCTTAGTCCGGCTTCGGCTGACGTTTCCCGATCCCCTTTACGCGAAGGGACACCTTGACCACCTGCCGCGCTTCGGCGCTGCTGCCCATCGGCTGCAGAATTTTCCTGAACTCGCCCCGTTTTTCGTGGATGGAAGCGATCACTTTACCCATGGGGATGCCCATGTCGACAAGCACGGCTTCGGAGAGCTGCAGGCTTGCCTCGATGGTTTCCGGCACGGCATCGCTAACGCCTAACCGGTA
>JBPYDY010000346.1:0-2143 GCA_051986155.1 Methylocella sp. | reverse complement strand
AGATTGGCCCTTGTGCCGCCCTTGTGGTCCAGATGAATGATGACGGCTTCGGGCAGATAATAGCACCGGTAACCGGCATCAATAATTCTTTTACAAAGGTCGGCATCGACATGATAGGCCAAGCGCTTATCAAGCGGTCCGGCAGCATCCACGGCTTTGCGGGGCATCATTACCGCGGCGCTCGAAACATAGCCTTTGCCCACATCGAAGGGCATGGCTCGCGAATGCCAGCCGCAAGGTCCAGCCTGATCATACGGCCTGACCTTGCGATGCCGCTTTTGCCCGCTCAACGATCGCCTGGAAGGCCGCAGGCTCGCGAATTGCAAGGTCTGCGAGAATCTTCCGGTCGATTTCGATACCCGCCTTGGCAAGGCCTCCGATGAAACGCGAGTAAGTGAGCCCATGTTCCCGCGCCGCCGCATTCAGGCGTAAAATCCACAGGCTGCGAAAATCCCGTTTTTTTGCGCGCCGGTCGCGGGTCGCATATTGCATCGCGCGATCGACCGCCCCTTTTGCGGCGCGAATCGTGTTCTTGCGGCGGCCGTAAAAACCCTTTGCGCTTTTAAGAATCTTTTTGTGCTTTGCGTGCGAGGTGACGCCGCGTTTGACGCGAGCCATGCTTAAACTCCCGAAAGGAAACGAAACGGCAACCGTTCAGCCGTTGGGCAGAAAATATTTTATGATGTTATCACCATCGCTTTTGAACATGACCGAGGTGCCGCGCAGGTTCCGGATTTGCTTATTGGTCCTCTTGATCATCCCGTGGCGCTTGCCTCTTTGAGCGTAGAGCACCTTGCCTGTCGCGGTGATCTTAAACCGCTTTTTGGCGCCAGATTTGGTCTTTAGCTTTTGCATTTTTCTTAAAATCCCCGGCGGGTGGCAAGCCCCCTGCGGGGCCCCGCCGCTCCGCAAGAGCTCCCGCAATGCGCGAAAACCGCCCAGGCACCTTTTAGCCCGGCGGTTTCGACATGTGAAGATACGCAATGCAATAAAAAAGATCAAGCGGCGGACCACCTCGCCGCCTTGCCGGTAAAAATTCGAATGGTCCCTGCCGCCGCGAGGCGGGCGGTTTGGTCACGCTCACGTGAGCCATGGAGCATGCCAAATCATTTGCCGGGGGGATTTGCTGCGGGCCGTTCGACGTGCCCGCCGAACTTGAAGCGCATTGCCGACAATAGCTTGTCGCCGAAATTTTGTGTCTGCCGCGAGCGAAACCGCTCGAATAGGGAAGCTGCGAGAACATTGGCGGGCGCTGCTTCCTCGATCGCCGCTTCGAGGGTCCAGCGGCCCTCGCCCGAATCCTCAACGTCGCCAGTAAACCTCGTGAGCGCCGGATCCTCAGCCAGCGCCATGGCGGTGAGATCAAGCAGCCAGGACGAGATGACGCTGCCGCGCCTCCAGACTTCGGCAATGTCCGCGAGATCAAGAGTAAAGCGCTCGCTCTCGGGCAGCTGCGTATTGGCCTTGCCGCGCAGGATGCCAAAACCTTCCGCATAGGCCTGCATCAAGCCATATTCGATGCCGTTGTGGATCATCTTGACGAAATGCCCGGCGCCCGCTGGCCCGGCATGGATATAGCCATATTCGGCGCGCGGATCGCGCCCTCCCCTGCCGGGAGTCCGCGCAATGCTGCCCGGGCCCGGCGCGAGCGACCGGAAGATCGGGTCGAGGCGATCGACGGCCTCTTTCGGCCCGCCAACCATCATGCAATAGCCGCGCTCCAATCCCCATACGCCGCCGGAGGTTCCGACATCGACATAGGCGATGTTTTTCGCAGCCAGCGTTTTCGCGCGCCTGATGTCTTCCTTGTAGAATGTATTGCCGCCATCGATCAGAACATCTGCGGCGCCAAGCAAGCCGCTTACCGACGTAACCATCCCCTCCGTGATCGCGCCCGCGGGCAGCATGAGCCAAACGGCGCGGGGCGGATCGAGCTTATGCACGAGATCTTCGATATTCGCGGCCGGCGTCATTCCTTCGGCAGCAAGCTCTTCGACCGGCTTTGGAGTCCTGTTATAGACGACGCAATTGTGGGCCGCGCGATGGAGCCGCCGCGCTATATTGGCCCCCATCCGGCCGAGACCGATGATGCCGAGCTGCATCCAATACCTCGTTCTATGTGGACTTGGATCCTTACTCTATA
>JBPYDY010000345.1:0-5716 GCA_051986155.1 Methylocella sp. | reverse complement strand
CGCCAAGCTCGAAAGCCTGCAACGCGACATCGCGTCCCTCAACGACTACGAGACTCATCTAACAAATCAGATTCAGTTTTTACTTGACGCGACATTAGGGCTAACAAACATCGAGCAGAACAATATTTTCCGTATTCTGACCGTTGTCTCGGTGGTGGGCATTCCTCCGACCTTTTTTGCCAGCATGTGGGGTATGAATTTCAAGAACATCCCCGAATATGATTGGGCTTTCGGCTATCAATTCGCGCTGATCGTCATTGCGCTCAGCGCGATCGTTCCTTTTGTTTGGTTCAAATGGCGCGGCTGGTGGTAAGGGACCGCCGGCCGGCGCAGCCCGCCGCTATGAACGACGAAGAGCTAACCGCACGGCTTCTTTATCGCGACGGAATGATGCTCGTCATCGATAAACCGGCGGGGATCGCGGTCCATCGTGGCCCGAAGGGCGGCGCCTGTCTCGAAGACTATTTTGACGCCCTGCGCTTTGGCCTGCCGCGCAAACCGGCGCTCGTCCACAGGCTCGATCGCGACACATCGGGCTGTCTGGTGTTGGGACGGCACCACAAGGCGCTCGAGAAACTCGGCCTCCTGTTCAAGCAAGGCAAAGTCCAAAAAACCTATTGGGGGATCGTCGCAAGCGGGCCGTCCGAGGACGAGGGTCTGATCGATCTGCCGCTGAAGCGTCTTGATCCCACCCGCGGCTGGTGGATGAAAGGTGATTCTTCCGGGCTTCCGTCGCAGACTTCCTGGCGCGTGTTGAGCCGCAAGGAGAATTTTGCCCTGCTTGAACTCACGCCGCTCACCGGGCGCACACATCAGCTGCGAGTCCATTGCGCGGCAGCGGGATGGCCAATCCTCGGCGATTCCATCTATGGACATGGCGGCGCAATGGGGCTGCAGCTTCATGCCCGCGCAATCGCAATTCCGCTTTACAAAAATAAGGAGCCGGTGATGGTCGAAGCGCCCGTTCCGCCGCACATGTGTGAGGCGCTCGGGCGGCTTTGTTTGCCCGATGCTTTGCCGGGCCGGTATCATTTTCCCATATAGCGGCGCAAGCTCAACTCTACTTCGACCTTCTCCCGCGGCGATAATTTTTCGAGCTGCTCATCGAGCCATGTGTCCTTTTCGCCCGCGGCTTTCGCAAGGAGATGCCATTTCATCGCTTCGACCATGTCCTTCGGCAATCCGCGCCCAGCTGCCAGAATGCGCGCGACGCGGTTTTGCGCGACCGGATTGTTGCTCATCGCGGCTTTGAGGAAAAGCTTCGCCGCGGCGGTCTCGTCTTTCTCAACGCCGGTGCCGTTGAAAAGCATGATCGCATAGTCGACTTCCGCCGGAACATTGCCATCTTTCGCTGCGCGGCCAATCCAAATTGCTGCTTCTGCATCGCTTTGTTCGACGCCGCGGCCGCTCTTGTACAAGAGGCCCAAGGCATAAGCGCCGTCCGAATTCCCAAGCTCTGCGGCTTTTTTGAAGAGCTCCGCCGCCTTCTCAACATTTTTCGTGACTCCATCATTTTCGATCGCGAGCACACCGAGGTTATAAAGAGCGCCGGGATGGTTTTGCGCTGCCGCCTTCTCGAAAAGCTGCGCCGCCCCAGCGCGATCTTTTGGCACGCCATCGCCGTTGAGTGTAGCCATAGCGAGGGCGAATGCCGCTTGCGGATCGGCGCGGTCGGCGGCGAGCTTGTACCACCTTGCGGCCTCGGCGGAATTGCGCCGGACCCCGAGGCCCTGGGCATAGAGTTCGCCGATCAAGGTCATTGCCGGTCCGTCGCTCGGATCGGCATCTACCCTCTTCACCGCTTCGCGCATCGCTGTGACGTAATAACCTCGCTGGTAGGCTGCATAGGCGACGTCAGGCGCGCCGCCGAGCCGGGCGGGAGCGGGGAGAGATGCCGCCGCAGCTTCGCCATTAGCCGCGCTGGGCGTGGCCCCGACCCCTTCCGCCTCACCCTGGGCCGCCTTGGCATCGCAGGATAAGCAGGCGCCTGCGAAGGACGCCCACGCCGCCACCAATGCCGCGCGCATGCGCATTTGCGCTCTGCAGGCACAAGCCGTCATCGCGCCGCTTCCGGCGCCAATGCGATGCGTGCGGCAGCATCGCGCAATGCGGCTTCTGCCCCGCGGGAATCGCCAAACACCGCGCCGCCGAGCGCAATGAAATCGCCTCCCGCGCGAGCAAGGCTCGCAATCGACTCGAGGCCGTTTGCATAGGCAACACAAGGCACGGTGAAAATCTCCGCCCACCAAGCGACCCGCTCGATGGCGAGAGAACGCGTCTCGCCGCTCTCCCCGAACATCACATAGTCGGCACCAGCCTCGGCGGCAGTAATCGCGTCATGCCGCGTCCGCAGTCCACCCGCACCGACGATAAACTTTGGTTTTAACGCCTGCATAGCCTGTTCGATCTGCGATCCACTCCCATTTACATGAACGCCATCCGCATTAACGCGAATACAAAACTGCGGATCGTCCGCCACAAGGCATGCGATTCCGCGCTCTTGCAGCGGCGAGGCTAACACATGAAATATTTTATCCTTCTCGCTATCTGTAAGAGCCGCCGTCCGGAGGAGCAGGCAGGCAACGCCGCAGGCCGCCATCTCTTGGCCGGAGAGCGGCAGGAAAAAGCCCCGTTCAATAGGCGGCGTGATAAGATAAAGACGGGGCGCCTCCCATGGCATCGCGCGCTGCCTCCTTCAAGCATCTGGTCGACCGTAACGGATTGATTATCCAAGTCTAGACCGAAATTTGGCCGGCCGTTGCAATCACCGGAAAGTTACGCGTTTCAAAAAGCCGCTGGCCGTAAATTGCATTTATGATTCGCCCGCAAATGCCGGGCTTCTCAACCGTCCGCTTGTCGAAAAGCGGCATCCGTGCTACCCGCAGCCCAGGAGACAGGTACAATGCCGAACGGACAAGGCAATGGCGACGCCGCGCAAGCTGAATCGGCGCCCGCTATCAATGTGATGGTGCAATACACCAAGGATTTTTCGTTCGAGAACCCGAACGCGCCGCGCTCATTGGGTCCGCAGGAAAAGCCGCCGAATATTTCGATTCAAGTCAATGTCAATGCGCGCCAAGTCGCCGACACGGATTTCGAAGTGAATATTCTGCTTGAAGGGGCGGCAGGCGACGGCTCGGCTCTTTTGTTCAAATTCGAGCTCGACTATGCGGGCCTGTTTAGGCTGCGCAACATCCCGCCAAATGACATGCAACCTGTTGTCATGATTGAATGCCCAAGGCTTTTGTTCCCTTTTGCGCGCCAGATCGTTGCCGATGCGGTCCGCGGAGGCGGGTTTCCTCCGCTCTATATCGATCCGATCGATTTCGCCGCGCTTTACCGCAAGCGTCTCAGTGAGACGGCCGCGCCAGTCAAGGCGGCGTCGCCCGCATGACGGGGCCAAAACGCAAGAGACTGGAACCATGCGCCTTAAGCCATTCTTCTGCACGCTCGGTGTCGGGCGTCAGACAGGCGACCGCAGTCCAAAACACTTTGGAATGATTCATATGTAACAGATGCGCCGTTTCGTGTGCCGCGAGATAATCAAGGACGAAATGCGGGGCCATGATGAGCCGCCAGGAAAAGCTGAGCGCGCCAGAAGCGGAGCAGGATCCCCACCGGCTTACGGTATCGCGGAGCGAGATCTTTCGCGCGGCGGTTCTGAGCTTGTCGGTATGGGACTGGACGGCGGTCTCAAAATCTCGTCGGGCCTCTCTGAGCAAATAATCGCGAACCCTGCGAGCTATGAAAGACGGCTCGCCGCCGACACAAAGCAATGGCATGCTCGCCGCCTTTGCTGTGCTGGGCTCAATCCAGACAGTGCCACGTCTTGCGGCGCAATGCGTTATCCGGTGCAAAACACCCCGCAGGGGAACAGCTTCGCCTGCAGCAAAAGGAATTTGCTCCGGCAACCGGCGCAGTTTCGTACCTATCCAGGCCGCGTGCCTTGCCGCGAAAGACTTTGCCTCGTTCAGGCTGCCACGCGCCGGCATCGTTAGCACGACGTCTTGTGTCGCGGTCCGGACCCGCAATGTGAACCGCCGCGCAGAGGAAAGCCGCCGCAAATTGATCCGGTAGGTCTCGCCAGCGTGGGAGACGTCAAGATAGACGATAGATGTGGCGCGGGGCGCGTTGCCGCGAGAATGCCTCAGCATCGCTGCAGAATAGCTTGCGGCACACTGAGTCGCCAGAGCCTGCAATGCAAACTCCACAGGCCGCTTGCGGGCGGGTTCCGAATTACAGCAGCCGCACGCTCAGCTCGTTTCAACGAGCTTTAGATGCCTGGAGAGCGGAGCAAGAGAGCGATGAAACTCCCTCACTCTGGGCACGACCCCGTTGCGGAAACGCGAGCCGTTAAACACTCCGTAGTGGCCGACCTTGTTTTGCTGGTAATGCGCTTTCCGTGCCTGGGGTATATTGCTGCATAGGTCTTGTGCGGCCGCAGTCTGACCAATTCCGGAGATATCGTCGAACTCTCCCTCCACGGTAAGGAGGCCCGCACGGCGGATGGCGCGAAGATCGACCCGCCTGCCACGATGGTTCATCTGGCCCTTGGGCAATGCGTGCCGGACAAACACCGTGTCGACCGTCTGGAGGTAGAATTCCGCTGGCAGATCCATGACCGCGCGGTACTCGTCGTAGAATTCGCGGTGTTTTCTCGCCGAATCCCCGTCACCTTCGACGAGATGGTCGAAAAACTCCAAATGGGCCGTTACATGGCGGTCGATGTTCATCGCCATGAAGCCCGCGAGCTGCAGGAAACCTGGATAGACTTTCCGCCCGGCTCCGCGGTAGCCGAACGGCACGAGGCAAACGCAATTCTGCTCGAACCAGGCGCTCCCTCGATGCTGCGCCAGAAGGTTGACCTTGGTTGGGCTGCGCCGGCTGTCAATCGGGCCGCCCATCAACGTCATCGATTCCGGAATATGCGGGCTGTCTGCCGCTTCCATCAGTGCGACCGCGGCAATTAGCGGAACCGCGGGCTGGCAGACACCGATGGTGTGCAGCAGCCTGCCATCATGCTCCTTGCTAAGGAGCGCGCAGATCTCGGTCAGATAGTCAATGTAGTCATCGAGATCGAATGGACCCTTCCAAAGGGGCACCGATCGGGCATTGACCCAGTCCGTGATGTAGACATCGTAAAAAGGGAGAAATGCGTCCACGGTGCCACGCAGCAGGGTCGCGTGATGCCCTGACATGGGCGCAACCAGCAAAAGCTTTTGTTGCGGCTCGCAGGGCGCGCCGTCAAACTCTTTTTCGAAATGGAGGAGCTTGCAAAACGGCCGCTCCCAAAGGATGCGCTCCGTGACCCGGACGGCTTTACCGTCAACGCTTGCCGAGATAATACCGAAGGCCGGCTTCGCGTATCGCCTTGTCAGTGTCTCAAAGACTTTCGCCGAAGCAGCGAGATTCCTCCCGGCGCGGGTATAGGAGACCGGATTGATCGGGCTCTCTAGCCAACCGCGGGCAACCTCGGCCAGGGCCCGCACGGGAGCCAAGGCAATATGCGTCAATTCATGCATTTCATAGGCAAACGGCGGCATCATTGTTTGTCCTTGCCCGCCCCACGAACTCTACCCGGACCGCTCCACCGCGCTGGTCAAGCGGGCTAAAATGAAAACTTAATTCCGACAAATAACCGCAGCCAAGCATCCGTGCTTTGCCGGGCTACGCGACATAGCCAATCGTTGGGAGCTTCAATGGGGCAATATACTTG
>JBPYDY010000344.1:0-5628 GCA_051986155.1 Methylocella sp. | reverse complement strand
GGGCTCGCGCAAGCCGGACAAGCAATCGGATGCCGCCAGCTTATCGCGGTGACCGCGGCGGCCGATGGGCCGACCCGCGCGGACATCGTCAACAAACTATTCCTCTCCGAGCCGAAAATTTTCGTCCGCTCCTTCGACAGGCCGAACATTCGTCTTGCTATGCGGCGCAAGATCGATAGCGCCCGCCAGATCGAGGCCATGGTGAACCGCCACCTGGGAAACAGCGGCATCGTCTACTGCGCATCGCGCAAGGGCACCGAAAAGCTCAGCGCGTTCCTAAGCCAAAGCGGCGTGCCCGCGCTTCCCTATCACGCGGGCCTCGATGCGGCCGCGAGGTCGGCGCATGAGGACGAATTCTTGCGCCACGACGGGGTTGTCATCGTCGCCACGAATGCCTTCGGCATGGGGATCGACAAGCCAAATGTCCGCTTCGTCGTCCACGCCGACCTGCCGCAGAGCATCGAGGCATTTTATCAGGAGATCGGCCGAGCTGGCCGGGACGGGTTGCCGGCGGAGGCGCTAACGCTGTTCAGCGACGCCGATATTCTTCTACGCGAGCGGCAAATCAACGAGAGCCGGGCGTCTCAAGAGCGCAAGCGGATCGAGAGGCGCAAGCTCAGGGCTCTGATTGCTCTTTGCGAGTCGCCCTGCCGCCGCCAGACTCTGCTTGCTGCTCTTGGCGAAGACTCATCCCCTTGCGGCAATTGTGACATCTGCGAAGGTGGATTGGCGCATTTAGGCGGAAAAGCCGTAGCGCAAAAAATCCTGTCCGCTATTCACCGTACCTCGGGGCGATTCTTTTCCAGCCAATTCGCAAATCTCCTCGCCGGGCGGGCGACCGCCGCGATCAGGAGGCATGGCCACGCTTTTTTGCCGGCCTTCGGCATTGCCAAGGAGTCCAATCTGGCCAAATGGCGCAGTATATTTTATCAGCTTCATGCGGCGGAGTTCATCGGCCAAGACCCCGGCGATCGCGACCGCTGGGTCATAACGGAGGCCGGGCGCGATGTGCTCGCAGGCGAAGCCCCGCTGACGCTACGCGGCGGCATGACCTTTCCGGCCGAGCCTGCAAGAATGCGGCAATGCTTAGAAGAGATAGAGGACGCGCAGGCCAAGGACCCTACGCCTTCGCGCAGCGCGTTCGAACCGGCAAAACTCGTTCCGAAGACCACGGCATTGACGGCACGGCAAAACGGGCTGCTCGCCGCCCTCAAGGCCAAACGGCTCGAAATCGCCAAGACACAAAAAGGTCCGGCCTTCGCGATCTTCCCTGACAGCGCCTTGATCGAGATGGCGCTCAGCTGTCCAAGAACGAGCGAAGAATTGACGAAAATTCCAGGCGTTGGATCGGTCGAAGCCGCGCGCCATGGCGCAATCATCCTCTCCACGATCGCTGATTGCCTTCGCGAATGATGCGCATTCCCTCGATTAGATCAAGAGCTGCGGCGCAATCACGCGCCGTAATGCGCATCGCAACCGTCCTCATTTGTTTTGCCGTCCCCCTTGGGCCTCGGGCCGAGCTGCCAGCGCCGCAACCGGTCATTTCGCAACACGCGCGGTTTTTGCCGGTCTTGGCGAGCCATGGGATGGTTGCCGCGCAAGAGAGTGCGGCGGCCAAGATCGGCGTGGATATACTCCGGCGCGGCGGCAATGCGGTCGATGCCGCGGTCGCTGTCGGCTTTGCGCTTGCCGTGACCCTGCCTCGCGCCGGAAATCTCGGGGGCGGCGGTTTCATGCTCGTTTACCTTGCAAAGGAAAAGAGGACTGTTGCCATCGACTACCGCGAGACCGCTTCTGCCGCGACCTCGCGCGATGTCTTTCTTGATCCGGCAGGCGAGGCGGTTGCGGCAAAATCGCGCGATTCTGGCCTCGGGGTTGGCGTCCCTGGCACCGTCGCCGGGCTTTCTCTCGCCTTGCGCAAATATGGTTCTGGAAAGTTTTCATTAGCCGAGCTGGTCGCGCCAGCCGTCGCGGCGGCCCGCAATGGAATCGAGGTCGAGGACGATCTCGCCGATTCGCTGCCTTTTGCACAGGCGAGGCTCGCCCGCTGGCCGGCAACGGCGCGGATCTTTCTGCGTCCGGATGGGGCACCGCTGCAGCGCGGCGACAGGCTCGTTCAGCCCGACCTTGCCTCGGTTATGGAGGCGATCGGCCGGGACGGCGAGCGCGCCTTTTACGAGGGGCCGATCGCCGAGAAAATCGTTGCGAGCATTCGTGCCGCCGGCGGACGGATGACGCTTGACGACCTCAAATCCTACCGGGCCATAGAGCGCGCCCCCTTGCACGGATTCTATCGCGGGCATGAAATCGTCGCGATGCCGCCGCCTTCGTCGGGCGGCGTGCATATCATCGAACTTCTGAATATTCTCGAAGGTTTCCCGCTTGCCGAGCAAGGCGCCAGCTCCGCCGCGAATATCCACCTTATGGCGGAAGCGATGAAATTGGCCTATGCCGACCGGGCCGAATATCTTGGCGATCCGGACCATGTGACGGTCCCGGTGAAGGGCCTGATCTCGAAGGCTTACGCCGAACGGCTGCGGGCAGAAATTTCGCCCGATCATACGAGGCCTGCAGCGCAAATCAAAGCATTGGATCCGCTGCCCTACGAAAGCGCCGAGACAACGCATTTTTCGATCGTCGACAACGACGGCAATGCGATTGCAAACACCTATACATTGAATTTCTCCTATGGTCTTGGCCTCGTCGCCGAGGGCACAGGAATCCTTCTGAACAACGAACTTGATGATTTTGCCGCAAAGCCGGGTGCGCCAAATGCCTATGGGCTTACCGGCGGTGCCGCCAATGAGCCCGGGCCGGGCAAGCGGCCACTCTCGTCGATGGCGCCTACCATGATTTTTCGCAACGGCGAACTGGAACTCGTAACCGGTTCCCCCGGCGGATCGCGGATCATTACGATCGTCACGGACATCATTCTCGACATCATCGATTTCGCCATGAATGTCGCCGAGGCGACTGCGGCGGTGCGGGTCCATGACCAGTGGCTGCCCGATGAACTGCAAGTCGAACGGGGCCTGCCGCAGGATACGATCCGGCTGCTGGAAGCAATGGGGCACAGAATCGTGGTTCAGGGTGCCTGGGGCTCGGCGCAGAGCATCATGCGCGCCGATGGCCTGTTGATGGGTGCGTCCGACACGCGGCAGCGTGGCACGCTGGCGGTCGGATACTGACGGTGCTGCTTGACAAGCGGCTAGAACTGTCAACTATAGTAATTGATAATCAAACGAAGGGAGAGTTGGCCTTATTCCCACACCTATCCGAAGAATGCCGATCTATGCATCATAAACATCTAGAAAATTGCGGGAGAGTATGATGTCCAAGGTCGCAAAAATCGCATTGTCACGATGTCTCTTGTGCTCGGAGCGGCTTCAGCTCCGGCGTTCGCTCAAAGCGTGCGAGCCTTGGAACAGGGCAAAGAGGGGACGCGGCAGCTGTTGCGCCTGATGGACACGGACCAAAACGGACAGGTATCGAAAGCAGAATTTATGCGGTTCATGGAAGCAGAGTTCGACCGTTTGGACGTAGACCACAGCGGTGAGCTTTCGGTTCAGGAGCTTTCGCACCGCTGAGAGTCGGTTTCGAAAGCCAGAAAAGCGGGCGCTTCGGGGCAATAGGAATGGGTCACAGAATCGTGGTTCGGGGTGCCTGGGGCTCGGCGCAGAGCATCATGCGCGCCAATGGCCTGTTGGTGGGTGCGTCCGACACGCGGCAGCGGGGAATCCTGGCCGCCGGATACTGACGCTGGTCTAATATAACTAACTCCGTGCGGATGAGACCTCGTGCTCGCCTCCGCGCCGATCATTGCAATTCAATTCTCGCCTCGGCTCGCCTTTTTCAATGCCTGTTTGGATGAGCCGCTTCAGTGGCGAGTCCGCAACGCGCAAAGACCGCGAGCAAACACTCGCCCTATTCTGCAAGCGTTTCCGCGCGGTGCGAATGGCTCATTCCGCCTTCGTTATTTCTCGTCCTCCTCAAGCAGGGCGTCGAGCTTCGCTTGCTCGGCTTCGGTCAAGCAATCTGAAGCCGTTTGGCCCGCCCCGCGCCGGCGGGAAAGCGCAATAAATATTCCGCCGCCAACGAGGATGAGGAACGGCGCCGTCCACAGCAAAAAGGTTTCCGGCTTGAGGGGAGGTTTCAGCAAAATAAAATCGCCATACCGCTGGACAAGAAAAGAGCGGATTTGATCGTCGCTGTCGCCGGCCTTAAGCCTCTCGCGGACGAGAAGCCGCAAATCGCGAGCAAGGTCGGCACCCGATTCGTCAATCGACTCATTCTGGCAAACCATGCAGCGCAATTGCGCGGAAAGATTTCGCGCCCGGGCCTCCAATTTCGGATCGGCCATGACTTCATCGGGCTGAACGGCCCTCGAAGCACAAGGCCACGGCAGCAGCAAACAGGCGATGAGGGCAGCACGCACGGCCTTCATGAGCGTCATTCCGCGGGCTGCGGGCGGGCTGCGTGCGCCTTTCGGGCGCGGCGTGCGATGCCATAGCGAAAGCTGCGATCGCTCAGCGAAAGGCATCCGCCGAAGGCCATGATGAGGGCACCGATCCAGATCAGGGCGACAAGCGGCCGCCAGAAGATGCGCGCGCTTGCTACGCCGTTCGATGTGACATCGGATATGCTCATATAGACCTGGCCAAGGCCCAGCGTTGCAATTCCCGCCTCGGACCGCGTCATGCCGCGCACCGGGTAAAAGCGCGACGAGGGTTCGATCGCCGCAATGACCGCGCCATTCGCGCGGATCAGGGTGTGGCCGACAAGCTCGGTGTAGTTCGGGCCGTTGCGCGGCGCAATGCTCTCAAGGGTCAGCTGGTAGGGTCCGATTGCAAGCTCATCTCCCGGCTTGAGTGCGGTGATCTTTTCGACTCCCCAGCCGGTTGCGGCAAGGCCAAGCAAAGTGATCGCGATACCCGCATGGGCAAAGGCCGTACCATATGCATGGCGGGGAACACCCAGCATCCGTTCAGCGGCACTGCGCATGCCGCCGCCAAAAATGCGCCGGTGAAGATCAACCAAGGAGCCGGCAATCACATAACAGGCGAGGCCCGAAAGGATGACACTCACGGCGGGCCCGCCGTGCCAGGCGGCGACCAATGCCGTCAAGACGAGTGCAGCGCCAAATGCAACGCGCAGCCGTTGCATGACGCCCGCGAGGTCACCGCGCTTCCATGGCAGCAATTGCCCAACCGGCATCAACAAAAATAAGGGAAGAAATAAAGGCACAAAGGTCCGGTTGAAAAAGGGCGGACCAATGGAAATTTTTTCCCCCGTTATGGCTTCGAGCCCAAGGGGATAAACCGTTCCGATGAAAACCGTGGCGCAACAGGTTGTGAAAATGAGGTTGTTGAGGACAAGCGCGCCCTCGCGCGAGACCGGGGCGAAGAGTCCGCCCTGTTTTAAATGGCCAGCGCGCAGCGCAAAAAGGGCAAAAGATCCGCAAATGAAGACCACAAGAATTGCGAGGATGAAGACCCCCCGCATCGGGTCGCTCGCAAAAGCATGAACGGACGTCAAAACGCCGGAGCGCACTAGAAAAGTTCCGACGAGAGACAAGGAAAAGGCCAGGATCGAGAGAAAGATCGTCCAGATTCTCAGGGCTTCGCGCTT
>JBPYDY010000343.1:0-9399 GCA_051986155.1 Methylocella sp. | reverse complement strand
TTCTCAAAAGTGAAGCCATGGACGTAGTAATCATTTACCAGCTTATTGAAATTGCGCGTGAAGGAACGGGCGAGTTAAGGACCGCGGCGATCCCCAAAAGGGTCCGATCTCATCCCCATTCCAACCGCTCCCATCCGCAAAACGAGAACACCCCGAACCCAGGTCTCTTTCCCGTGAAACTTGGCGCCATTGGAGATAGTCTACGGCCCGCCGGCCGCTTCGAGCATCACGCCGTCGTGGCCTCCGATGACCACATCGATCATTTGCGCGGGCGGAACGTCTCCGACCTTAACCATTGTAAAATCCTCGGCGTGCGCGATGCCGCCGCGCTCGGTCAGCACCCTCAAAACCTTGCCCGTTTGGGCATCAAGATGGGCGCGCAATGCCACGTCTCCTGCCTCGCGAAGACGCTTGGCCCTTGCCCTAATGATCTGCGGCGCGACAGCCGGCATTTTGGCGGCGGGCGTTCCAGGCCGCGCCGAGAAAGGAAATATATGAAGGTGAGTCAGGCCGCATTCGCCGACAAGCGCGAGGGTATTCGCGAACATGACTTCCGTTTCGGTCGGAAAGCCCGCGATCAGATCGGCACCAAACACGATTTCCGGCCGCAACCGGCGCAATTTGGCGCAGAAGCCTATGGCATCGGTGCGGGAATGGCGGCGCTTCATGCGTTTCAGAATGAGATCGTCGCCCGATTGGAGCGAAAGATGAAGGTGAGGCATCAGCCGCGGCTCCTCGGCAAAGGCGGCAATGAGATCTTCGCCGGCCTCGCTACAGTCGATTGACGAAAGCCTGAGACGCTCGATGCTTGGCGCCGCGCGCAAGATTACCTTCACGAGTTTGCCGAGCGAGTGGGACGGGCAGAGGTCGGCGCCATAGGAAGTAAGATCGACTCCGGTCAGAACGATTTCACGAAAGCCCGCGCTTGCGAGGCGCGACGCGGCGCGCGTGACGTCTTCGGGCGGCACCGAGCGCGACGGGCCGCGCGCATAGGGGATAATACAAAAGCTGCAGCGATGATCGCAGCCAGTCTGTACCGCGAGAAAGGCGCGGGTGCGGTCCGCGATTCCTCCGGTCAAGAGCGCGGGGGCCGCTTTCGCCGCCATGACGTCGGAAACGTCGACGCGGGCGTTATTATTCTTTTCCCAGACCGCCGGACGGGCCTTTTCCTTATTGCCGATCACACGAGAAACTTCCGGCATGGCGGCGAAGATGTTTGGGTTGATTTGTGCTGCGCATCCTGTGACGACAATCTCGGCTTCGGGACGCGCGCGCTTGATGCGGCGAATGGATTGGCGCGCTTGCCTTGCGGCTTCCGACGTCACGGCGCAAGTATTGATAATGACGAGATTGCTGCGGCCGCAATTTAAGGCCGCGAGGCGCATCGCCTCGGACTCGACGAGATTAAGCCTGCACCCGAAGGTTAAGACTTCGACGCCTGGCGGCGCCTGTTCGGATGTCATTCTGCGGCGATGCCCGAAAAAAGAGCAGGATCAAGCTGTGTTTCAAATTCGAATTCGACCGGACCCGTCATTTCCACGTGGTCGTTGCTTTCGAGCCAGACGATATCGAGATCACCTCCAGGCAGGCTTACGATCGCATGCCGGCTGGTCAAGCCTTTGCGCGCCGCCGCCACAAGGGCAGCGCACGCCGCCGAACCGCAAGCGCGTGTTAGGCCCGCACCCCGTTCCCAAACTTTGAGAGCGACATGTTCCCGCGAAATGACATGAGCAAGCGATATGTTCGCACCCTCGGGAAAAATCGGATGATTCTCGAGCAGCGAGCCGATCTTGCCAAGATCGTAGGCTTCGGTGTCGTCGACCCAGAAAATCGCATGCGGGTTGCCCATGTTCACGGCCGAGGGCGTATGCAAAATAGGAGCGTCGATTGGCCCGATCTGTAACTCGATATTTCGGGTATCGTGAAACGGTTCGCGAAGGGGGATTTCATTCCAGGCAAAGCGCGGGCGGCCCATATCGACGGTGAAAACCGAGGATGATTTGCGCAAGCAATCGAGCCGCGCGGCAAAAGTTTCCAAGACGATTTTGTCGCGCTGTGTGTCGCGCGCGAGCAAAAAAGCGACGCAGCGGGCGCCGTTGCCGCAGGTTTCGGCTTGCGATCCGTCGCGGTTGTAGATCGCAACGAAGGCATCGGCCCAGGCCGCGCGCGGCTCATGCACCACCATCAGCTGATCGAAAACAAGCCTGTCGCCACGCGCAATCGCGCGGACTTCCGCGGCACCGACGGTCGCGCCGGTACCCCTTAGATCAAGGACGACAATTTCGTTGCCAATTCCGTTGAGCTTGCTCACCGGCCTATGTCCGAGGGGATTCATTGGTGCGTCGTTCCGTCAGATTTGGGAAAATGAAGGGACAAAACAGCCGGCCTGACCTGGGCGGAGGCGCTCGATGGTATCACCTGGGCGGCGCTTCCTGTATAGTACAGGGAATATCATATTTTTGGCTAAATGGGAGATTGCGCCGGCCGTTCGCTTTTTGCTGGCGTAGGGTACCCTTGCGGGGCAAATAAAGCGCTCGGTTAAGCCACTAGTCTGGAGCTTTACATGAGGAAGGCAACTCTCCGATTCCTGCTCGGCATCGTGCTGGCTCACGGCATGTTTATAGCCGCATCTGCCCCGAACGGACGCGCATTAGCTCAGGCCCCGGGAGCGGCCCCCGCGAGCCCGCAGACGCCCGCCTCGCCGGGAGAACCGCAGCCTGCTCCGGCCGCTCCGGCAGCTTCCGAGTCCCAGCCGCCGCCGGGAGTGCCGAGCGATGCGTCGGCGGTGACGCTTGAGCTGGCCCCGCGCACTGTTGCCTATTTGCATGCGAGCGGGAAGTTTGAAAATGGCTTTAAAACCGTGCGCGGCGCGCTAGCGAGAGTCGCGGCGGCAATCAAAAAAGCCGGTCTTTCTCCGTCGGGCCATCCCTTCGCTTTGTTTCTCGCCACAGACGACACGAGCTTCGAGTTCGACGCGATGATACCGGTTGCCAAAAAATCCGAGACCAGCGAGCTTTCCGATGGAGTCAAAATAGGCGAGTCCCCTTCAGGCAAGGCGATAAAATTCCTGCACCGCGGCTCGTATGACGAAATCGATTCGACCTATGATCTCATCACCGCTTTTATGGATGAGAAAGGCCTCGAGCAGGAGAATCGTTACATCGAAGAATATCTGACCGACACGACCGAGCCTGACGATGCGAATTTGGAAGTGGACATCTATGTCTTGCTCAAATAGGGATGCGCGCCACAATATCAAACATTTGGTAGAGAACGCGGGCCGAACGCGATGATGGCGAACAGAGCCCTGATATGCTGGCAGGACTGCCGCCAAATGCTGCAACCCATGTCATGCGCCTTGCTTGCGGCGAGGCGGATGCGCGAGTCATTGCCGACATAATTGTCGAGAGCTTTGAACCGGCAACGGCCGCCGCCTCGGCCTTTGAAGAAAAGCCCGGCGCAAGCAGCTGGAAAAACGGCGGGCGGTGGATTGTCGAGGCTTTTTTCTCCGCTCCGCCGGACGAAGCAAAGGTTCGCGCGCTGATCGCCATTGTGGTCGGGGATGCCGCCGCCAGGGAGGCTGATTTTGGCCGAATTGATGAGCGCGACTGGGTCGCCCGTTCGCTCGCGGAGCTAAAGCCGGTCCGCGTATCCCGTTTCCTGATTCATGGTGCGCATGGGCGCGATGCCGCCAAGGCCAATGACATCGAAATCGAGATCGAAGCCGCTCTCGCCTTTGGCACTGGGCATCATGGCTCGACTCGTGGCTGCCTCACAATGCTGAATGACGTAGCCCGCAGACGCCGGCCGCGCGCCGTCCTCGATCTGGGCACCGGCTCAGGCGTCCTGGCCATCGCCGCCGCTAAACTCTGCAAGCGGCACGTGTATGCCGGAGATATCGACCCGATTTGCGTCAGCGCGGCGCGCGCCAATGCAAAACGCAATGGTGTGACGAACCTTGTGCATCCGGTTCTGGCGACGGGGGCCGGTCATCCGTTGCTGCGCGCGCACGCGCCTTATGATTTGATTACGGCCAATATACTCGCCCGGCCGCTGCAGAATCTCGCGCCCGAGATATCAAGGCTGACTTCGCCCGAGGCGGACATCATCTTGTCGGGTCTCGTGGCGGGCGATGTCCAAGGCGTCACCGCCGCCTACCGGTTGCAGGCCGTTTACATAGTTCGCCGGGTCGAGGCCGATAGCTGGGCGACTTTGCTCATGCGGCGCGGTTAAAGATCGCGCAAAAGACGTAGAGTCTTCACCCGTGCGAAGGTCAGGCGCAGGCGCGCGATCGTGAGGCTTTGCAAACCGGCGATGTCCAACCCCAGCACGACCGTTGAATAGACGACGGCGCCGGCCAAGACCTGCAGGGCGAGCGTTGCAAGACCGGGATCTCGCTCACGCAGTGGCAGGATAAGAGCGGACATCAAGGCATTGCCGAAAACGATAACGGCAAGATCACGCGTCGGCGGCCAGTGCCGCCAAGCCCGGCTTGCAAATCCAACGAGGACCATGAGCGCAAGCAGCATCGCGCCGGATTGCGCAACGGCGAGGCGTGAGGCACCTCCATCCCGCGGCAACATCAACAGCAAGAGCGGATCGGCGGCACAAGCGGCAAGCGCCGCCACGATCAGGGGTCCGGTTTTCTTTTCGATCTGAAAGATCGGACTGATCCCATATTGGATAATGGCCATGCAGAAGAGTCCCGTCATCATCAAAGGCAAGAGTGCATCGAAACGGCCGCTAAACGCGAGCGGTATGGCCAGGTGCTCGATGGACGGCAAGGTAAGCCAAAGGCCGGTGCACGCCGGCAAGACCATGGCAATGACGATGGTCAAATTGCGGGCGATTTGACGCCTTGCCTGCGCTGGGCCCTGCAACTCATGTATGGCAACCGCGAGCTGGAACAAAATAATATCGAGGGTTGAGCCGATCGCCTGGATCGCTTTGGTTCCAAAATCGTAGGCGAGAGAAAATTGCCCCGTCTCGGGGAAACCCTCGAATATGGCCAAAATCGAGCGATTGGCGAGTGGAATTGCAAGATAAAGCAGATTGGCGCCGACGATCGGTAGGCTGTAGGTCATAAGCGACCTTGCAATCGAAAACCGCGCGAAGCGCGGATTTGATGCCGGGTCATGCAACGCCGCCCGCGCGGTGATGACCGAAGCGCCGAGGCTGAGAATCGTGCCGACGAGAGCCATCCTCGCCGAGCCAAATAGAAAGGCTCCACCGCCCGTGAGAGCGAGAGCCGCCATATTCTTGACGAGCAGAATCCGGGCAAAGAGACGGTCGTCGAAGCGGGCGCGAACAAGAGCCGTGTGGTAGTCGAAAACCCCGTTTGCGGCGGCGACGCAAAGCGCCAGCGCAATTAATCCATTGGATAAGGCGAACGGGATCCCCTGCAGGAGCAGAAGGCTTGACCCGGCAGCGAGGCCCAAGGCAATGAGGGCAAAGCCAAAATCGAGGGTTGCTCGCACCGCTGGTTCTTCGCTCCTGATCCGCTCGGAATAGAACCGCGTGGCACCGAGCCGGATCCAATCGAAGAAGCCGGTCTGCACAAAAAGCGCGGTCGCATAGGCAAGGGCAAACCGGCCATATTCCTCTGGCCCGAGAAATTTCGCTATAAGCAGCCCGATCACGAAGCTGAACAGGATGTTGCAAAAAGAGACGAGAAAAACGGTCATCGCAAGACTGCATCTGGCGCATCGGAAGCTGCCCCGGCTGTTGCCCCTGCCCGGAAGCTGACAAAACCCGGCGATGGCAGCCCTGAGCGCCGCTGAAGGTTAACGATTACTGGTATGAATAATTCCTGAACGCGTTCTGAAGCATTGACGCCCTATTTTATAGTGCGTCACGTTAATATTTAAAGACTGCGTGACGCCACCTCCCACGGGCCGCGACGCTTTTACGCTGCCCCGGAACGGGCTAAAAGGGCGCATGTTGCAAAGTGTCACTCTCCCGGCTGCCGCGATTGCCGGCCTCCTGTCATTCTTGAGCCCCTGCGTCCTGCCGCTCGTTCCACCTTATCTGACGTTCCTTGCCGGGACGACGATTGAGGAGGCCGCAAGCCATAGGGAGGCTCGCGCCCGGCGGGACATTTTCCTCACTGCCGTGCTGTTCGTCTTGGGTTTTTCCACGGTTTTCGTCGGCCTTGGCGCGACCGCCTCGAGCTTCGGTCAGCTTTTACACCAATATTCCTCGGCGCTTTCGGTGCTCGCCGGAATAGCAGTCGTCGTGATGGGGCTGCATTTCCTCGGCGCATTCCACTTTGCACTTTTCTATCGTGAGGCGAGGGTCGACGTGCAACGGCCCGCTGGCCTCTGGGGCTCCTACATTATGGGGTTGGCCTTTGGCTTTGGCTGGACGCCGTGCATCGGTCCAATACTTGCGGCGATCCTCGCTGTTGCCGCTTCCCAACAGACTGTCGCCAAAGGTATTGTGCTGCTCGTCTTCTACTCGGCGGGGCTTGGTGTCCCATTCTTGCTGGCTGCGCTCGCCTTTGAGCCGTTCGTGCGCGTCAGCAAGCGCTTCCGTGCCTATCTTGGCGCCATCGAGCGAGTCATTGGCGCATTGCTCGTGGCCACGGGAATAGGCTTCCTCACCGGCTCGATTCAAGATGTATCGGCATGGCTACTGCAGACGTTTCCCGCTTTTGCGAATTTGGGATAGCCACATCGGGGCGCAATTGCCTGCCGGCTCTTAGTTTGCCGCTTCCGCAAAGAAGGAGCTTTCGGACCATGGCCAAGTTTGCGGAAGAAGATAGGGAGAATGGCGCCCAGCCAGCCCGATTTCTTGATAGGGATATCTTTCGCGAGGCAATGAGCCGTATCGCCGCCTCCGTCCATATCGTTACAACCGATGGCCCGGCGGGTCTTGCGGGGATAACCGCGACCGCCGTCGCGTCCGTCACACTCGAGCCGCCGATGATGCTGTTTTGCATCAACAAAGCTTCACCGTCGGCGGCGCGGGTCATGGCCAACGGCATCTTTTGCATCAACACCCTTGCCGCCGAGCATGAGTGGCTAGCGGATATTTTTGCCGGCCGCATGGGCCACCGGTTGAGCGAGCGGTTCACCCATGGCGAATGGACAAAGCTCGCGACAGGTTGTCCTGTGTTGCGCGGCGCCGCCGCCGCTTTCGATTGCCGGCTTGTCGAGGCAAAGGAAGTCACGACGCATTTCGTCATGCTTGGCGTGGTCGAAACGGTGGATTTTGGCCCGGAAGGCGGCGGTCTCACCTATGCGAAGCGCAAATATGGAATAGCGTGAGTCTGGAGTTGCAGCCGCACGTCCGAGTGGCTGCGTCCCGCGCGGGCTATTGCCAACCGCGCGAGAGATCGCCGGCCTTGCGAATTTCAGGTGCAGCGAGTCCCCCAAACGCCCCATTGGTTCACGCAAAGCAACGTGGCAGCGGACAAGTGCTCAGCGTTTCACGCTTATCGCCGCCTTTTTCGATGCACTTCTTTTTTTCGCCGCTGGCCTTTTCGCAGGTTTATTGGCACCGGCCTTTTTCGCCGCTTGCTTCGCCAAAGCGCCCTTGCGCAGGGCCTTTTTCGCCGATATCTTTCTCGCGGCTGCCTTGCGTTTGGCGGACTTCGCTTCTGCCGCCTCGGCTGGCTTTGCCTTGCTCAAGGGCGACATCTGGGCAGCGGCCGCGGGAGCCGTCAGAAAATCCAGCATAGCCTTGGTGAAATTTCCCTCGTCCTCGATATTCGACATATGCGGCGCATCCAGCGTGACGAGCTTTGCGCCTTCAATCGAGCTTGCGGCCAAGGCGCCCATCCCCGGTGGCGTCGACAAGTCGTGCCGCCCGGCAATCACCAGCACCTCATTGGTGATGCCGCGTATGGCCTCGCGCAGATCCATGTCGCGCAGAGCCCCGCAGGCGGCGGTATAGCCTTGCACCTCTGTCGCGCGCACCATGGCCAGCACGCGCTCCACTTTGGCAGGCTCGGTTTCGCGGAATCGTTTGGTAAACCATCGCTCGGCCGCAGCCGTGGCTACGCTTTCCATGCCAAAGTCCCGCGCAGACTGAATGCGGCTATTCCACAAATCAGGCCCGGGTATTTGCGCGGCCGTGCCAGCGAGCACGGCCCGGCCAAGCCGGCTACGCGCATGGACAAGCAGCCAAAGTCCAACCATGCTGCCAATGGAAAGTCCGAGCCAATGAAATCTCGCTATGCCAAGAGCGTCCGCTATCGCAAGCGCGTCGTGGCCAAGCTGGTCAAGCGCATAATGGCCGTGGTCGGCCAAGGTCTTGCCGTGGCCGCGCGAATCGTACCGCACGAGCCGGAAGTGCTTGAGCAATGCGGGAACTTGCGGATCCCAGAAATGAAGATTGGTGCCGAGCGGATTGGAGAGCATCAATAGGGGTCTCCTCTCGCTGCCCTCGACGAGAATGTGGAACTCCTCGCCGCCAACCATCACTGCGGTCATTCGCCAGCCCTCTACGCCTGGGTACGCCTGCGTGATCGAGCGCCTGCAGGCGTTTGGCATTAGACTAGCATGGTCTTATTGCACTGCAATAGCATTAGCCCGGTGTCCGGCAACCGGCTCGCGGAAATCCGGAACCGCGGCTTTCTCGTTAAATTGAAGCGTTTGGAATGCGAAAAATTAGGCCGATGAGTATGAAATAGGACATCAAGCCGCCCGCATATGCAGCCAAGCTCTTCGCTTAGACGCACCGCATTGCCGTCTTTTGCCCCAAGGGCGGCACGGAGTTTACCGCAATGACCACAGCCAGAAAGATCGAACCTCACAAGGCGTCTCCCGACTTCATCAAACAACTTGCCGGATACGGGCTTGCGACCGCGCGCATTCTCTATCACTTGCCGGACCATCCGCGTTTGCTCCAGACTTACATCTGGCAGGATTACGACCTTGCGCCGGAGTTTCCGGTTTTGCTCAAATTTTTGATGTTTTGGCGGGAAAAGCTCGATGGGCCTCTCCATAGCGTGGTGGTTGGGCATTCGAAGCTGATCAAGCCGGCCGAGATCAGGGCCCTGAACGGGGAATTCAGGCTGCACTGAGCTATTGCGGTGCAGTTTTTCCGCGGTGCACAGCGCGCGTCTGTGGACAAGCCGCCCTAGAAATGTTGATATCATTTTTCGAACGTGTAATATTTTTTTTAATTTATACACCAAATTGGGGACGCCGAAGGCGGCGATGTGTTCTAGGGTGTCTCCCATTAGTTTTTGCGGCTCGCCAGACAGCCTCCCGGTCTGGCAGCCGCCTCTTCTTAACCATTTGATACCTCCTGAGTTTCTTCTTGCAGATCGGCAACTGCCTCCCCGTTAGCCTCCCCGACTCCGCGCCTGATCCGCGCCTGGCGCTCGGCCGCCTTCTCGGCTGCCCGTTGCAGCGCTTCGAGCTTTTCCTGATCGTTGACGTGCGTGTATTT
>JBPYDY010000342.1:0-12900 GCA_051986155.1 Methylocella sp. | reverse complement strand
CTTCAGATGATTTTTCGGGCGGCGATCGGCGCGCGGTCGCTGCAATGCGAGGCTCCGCTGACAATCTCATGCCCGATCAAAGACTTGATGCTCCTAAGCCAGGGTCCGCCTCCTGGCTTTGCCGGGCGACTGGCGCGAACCGGGAACTCTCGCCTTCATTAGAGGTCCTGCCGGCCTTCGATTCGGTCCCGGACCTTGGCAAAAACCGACCGGAACATATCCCGGGTCAAGACGCCGGTATTAGTGTTATACCGTGAACAATGATAACTGTCGATGATTGTTACATTCTCCTTTCCCAAGTCACCGTACGGTGGAGGCGTGACGCTCGCGCTGACCACATGTTCGGCGCCATGTGCAAATCCGAACGCGGCCGGCTTTAATTCGAAGGCACGAAAAACGGACTCATGGGCGATTTTCCCAAGCGCCACAATCACTCGAAGCTTCCTTAGGGCCAAGATCGTTGCCGCGAGAAAGGCGCGGCAATTGTTGATTTCGGGGGGTGCGGGTTTGTTTTGCGGCGGCACGCAGCGCACGGCATTGGTGATCACGCAGGACACGAGGCGCAATCTGTCGCCGCTCGACGCCTCGTAAGAGCCGGTGGCGAAGCCAAAATCGATCAGAGTCTCATAAAGGAGCTCGCCCGCGAAATCGCCGGTGAAAGGTCGGCCGGTGCGATTTGCGCCGCGAAGGCCTGGCGCCAGGCCAACGACGAGGAGCTCCGCGTCGCTCGTACCAAACGACGGAACAGGCGCGTTGTGCCACTCCGGCTCACTGGTCCGTAGCGAATTGCGGAACTTTACGAGGCGCGGGCAGAACGAGCAGTCCGGATGCGGTTCCAAAAGGGTCTGGTGCTGCTGGAAACCGGCAAGATCTCGTGCCCGCCCGCTTTCGTTGTTGACGACGACAATTTTACGGGCGGTCCTCGATGAGTGCCGGGTCGAATTGATCCACCGCCGCCATGCGTCTGTCTTGAAGCTTTTGAGCCCTTTCGACCCGCTCGGCTGGATCGCGGCCAATCCTTGGTGCCAGCTGTGCAAGATCGATGAAATCGTCGGCCTGACGGCGCAGCTCGTCGGCGACCATGGCGGGCTGGGTCACGTTCGTCGAAACGACGGACACCCGCACCCCTTTGCGCTGAATCGCTTCGACCAAGGAACGGAAGTCGCCGTCTCCCGAAAACAGGACGAGTTGATCGATATAATCGGCCATTTCCATGGCATCGACGGCAAGCTCGATATCCATATTGCCTTTGACCTTACGCCGGCCGAGAGCGTCGACGAATTCCTTCGTCGGCTTGGTGACGACCGCGAAACCGTTGTAATCGAGCCAATCAACCAGCGGGCGGATCGACGAATATTCTTGATCCTCGACCAAGGCAGTATAATAGAATGCCCGGATCAATTTGCCCCGGCCCTGAAATTCCTTCAGCAATCGCTTATAGTCGATATCGAAACCCAGCGACTTCGCCGTTGCGTATAGATTCGCGCCATCGATGAAGAGCGCAATGCGATCTTGGTCAGCCATTAACCTGTCTCGTAATAGTAACCATTGATGTTCGGCGTCATTATTTATCAAGCGGAAAACCGGAAAGTTGGAAGTCCTCGCGAGCGCCTCGCACTTTCTTCCCCGACCTGTTGCCGCGCTACATTTGAACGATACTATGTGATCCGATTTATCCCTTGCGTCAAGTACCACCTAAACTCAAAGCTTGAGCATCAAAATGAAAATATTAAGGCGATGGCCCCGTCTTGGCACAAAAAATTCTAAACAACGCAGTTTAATCAGGAATCGATGGATTTGTGATTGCCCCGCCAAGCCGCAAAAGTATAAATAGCTAAATCCAAGGACGTCTCTGGCAGGAGTAAATACGGCATGGCCCGCGTCACGGTCGAAGATTGCATCGATAAGGTCGAGAATCGCTTTGAACTCGTATTAACGGCCAGCCACCGGGCGCGCGTGATCTCCGCCGGGGCCCAAATCATGGTGAGCCGGGACAATGACAAAAACCCGGTCGTTGCTTTGCGCGAGATCGCCAGTTCGGCCTTAGCGCCAGAGGACCTCAAGGAAGACTTTATCCAATCCTTGCAAAAACACGTGGAGGTGGACGAGCCTGAGGCCGAGGTTGTGCCGGCTCTTCCGGCCGCCGTCGAAGGAAGCAATGCCGCGGGCGAGTTCGACCGGATGACGGAGGAAGACCTTTTGCGTGGGCTCGAGGGTCTTGTTCCGCCAGCCGAAACGGACGAAGACGGCGACTAAAGCCGGCAGGCACGCGCCGTCCCCCACATTTGAATTCCTTACGCTCCCGGACTCTGCAATTCTTGCCGCTGCAAGCCGTCCGCAGCAAATCGAAAGGCGCCTTGTCAAATCGTTGAGCCAAGATTGCGCTGGCATGAGAGCGTGATTTTGCGTAGAGAATGGGACCTGTCTACGCGCCGTCCGCTTTCCTGATCTGAGCGCGGCGCAACTCGAGACGAGACGGAGCACGACCCGGCCGATCTTACCAGAATGACCTGACGAGTCCTGTCGCGGACGGTGCAATTATGATGCGGCAATATGAGCTCGTCGATCGGGTGCGGCGCTACAATCCGCAAGCCGACGAAGCGGTGCTTAACCGCGCCTATGTCTACGCGATGAAGGCGCATGGCACGCAAAGGCGTGCGTCTGGCGACCCTTATTTTTCGCACCCGCTCGAGGTCGCGGCAATTCTCACCGACATGAAGGTTGACGACGCGACAATCGTGGCGGCCGTCCTCCATGATACAATCGAAGACACCAATTCCACGCGCGAGGAGATTGACAGGCTCTTTGGCAGCGACATTGGCCGTCTTGTCGACGGGCTGACGAAACTCAAGAAGCTCGATCTCGTGTCGAAGCGCGCGGAGCAAGCGGAAAACTTCCGTAAGCTTCTTTTGGCGGTCGTGGAAGACGTTCGCGTGCTTCTCGTCAAGCTTGCAGATCGGTTGCACAACATGCGCACCTTGCAGTTCGTGCCTGACGACAAGCGCGCGCGCATTGCCGCCGAAACACTCGACATTTATGCGCCGCTCGCCGGCCGCATGGGTATGCAGAGTATCCGCGACGAACTCGAAGATTCAGCCTTTCGCCATCTTATGCCAGGTCCCTATGCAATGATCGCGGGAAGACTCGAAGATCTGCGCCGCAAGAACGGGAGAATTATTGCCAAGATCGAAAAGGAACTCGGGTCCGAGCTTGCGGCAAGGAATATTGCCGCCAAGGTCGAAGGGCGGCAAAAGCAGCCTTATTCCGTCTGGCGAAAGATGGAGCGGAAATCCATCTCCTTCGAGCAGCTTTCGGATATATTTGGCTTCCGCGTCGTGGTCGAAGATATCGAGGACTGCTATCGCGTCATCGGCGTCGTTCACACCAAATGGGCCGTCGTTCCGGGCCGGTTCAAGGACTACATTTCGACTCCAAAGCAAAACGACTATCAGTCGATCCATACAACAGTCGTTGGGCCCGGTCGGCAGCGTGTCGAACTCCAGGTCCGCACCGCACCCATGGATGATATCGCCCGCAACGGCATTGCCGCGCATGCTCTTTATAAGGATGCGGAAATCGCCGATAAAGAGAGGTTGACGAGCGAGAGCCGCTCCTACCAGTGGTTGCGTCGCACCGTGTCGCTCCTCTCGGAGGGTGCGACGCCCGAGGAATTTCTGGAACATACGAAGCTTGAACTGTTTCATGACCAGGTGTTCTGCTTTACGCCGAACGGCAGGCTGATCGCGCTGCCCCGCGGCGCGACGCCGGTCGATTTTGCTTATGCGGTTCATACCGACGTCGGTAATTCCGCCGTAGGCGCAAAGATCAACGGCCGCCAAGCGCCGCTCCTGTCCGAGCTCAAAAACGGCGACGAAGTTGAAATCGCCTGTGCCGAAGGCCAGACGCCGCCCGCCGTGTGGGAAGGTCTCGTCATGACCGGGAAGGCGCGCGCGGCGATAAGGCGCGCAACCCGTGATGCTGTCCGCGCCCAATATGCGGCGCTCGGACGCCAGATCGTGACCCGAGCCTTCGAGCGTGCCGGAAAAGCCTTTGCCGAAGATAAGCTGAAAAGCGCTCTCCCAAAACTTGCCCGCGCGACCACCGAGGATGCGCTCGCCGCAGTCGGGCGTGGCGAGATGTTCTCTGGCGATGTTGTGCGGGCCGCCTATCCGGAATTTTCCGAAGACCGCAAGGCGATCGTGCCGCGCCCGCGCGGCGAAACGGGCTGGCTCAGCATGAAGAAGGCGACAAGCCTCGTCTTCAAGCTTCCCAGCAGCGAGACGGATAAGAAATCAATCGACGGTCAAGGCGCACAAACGGAGTTGCCGGTTCGCTTCGCCCCGAACGGCGGTGCGGTGCCGGGGGACCGGATCGTTGGCATTTTGACCCCCGGCGAAGGAATCACCATTTATCCGATCCAATCGCCCGATCTCGTCGCCTTCGACGAACAGCCGGAGCGTTGGCTCGATGTGCGCTGGAACCCGGAAGAATGCCGGCACGAGCTCTTCCCGGCGAGGCTTTTGCTCACCGCAATCAATGAGCCCGGAACCTTGGCGCAGATCGCAACGGTGATCGGCGATCACGGCGCCAATATCGATAATATCGTCATTCGCCCAATCTCGGCCGACTTCCGGGAGCTGACGATCGATGTCGAGGTCACCGATGTGAAGCATTTGACCGCGATCATCTCGCACCTGCGCGCCCGCCCGGTCGTGAGCCAAGTCGAACGGGTCAACGGATAGACGGGACAGTTGTAAAGCGGCTAACTGTCTCTATTGCCATGAACACAAATAGTTTCTTTGACGCTATATTTGTTCTACACTGGGGGAGGATTGCAAATCGTGGCGACTCTATTCCGCGTCTACAAGGCCAACTTATCTGATAGTAAGCTTAACGCGTATTTGATAGAGCACCATGCCAAAAAACGTTGCGGATGGTCTTCCGGCGCCTGAGTCGCAATTTTTAAGTAAGCTTATCTACGGTCTTGCATGTATCAGATACATCGATACCTTACAGGCCAATAAAAACGATAATACGCTACTTGACGAAGAATGTCGGCGGCGCGGAGTTAAGGTTCTGTTGAGCTCGAAATTTCCATAAGATAGTGTGATGGCATTGTCGTCCACATCCTCGATGCGCCTCGGCGTCAATGTCGATCATGTCGCAACCTTGCGCAATGCGCGGGGCGGGGCGGTTCCCGATCCCCTGCGCGCGGCCCTGCTCGCAATTGAGGCCGGCGCCGACGGCGTTACCGCTCATTTGCGCGAGGACCGCCGCCATATCCAAGACGCCGACATGGCCCGGCTCAAAGCCGGAATTTCGAAGCCGCTCAATTTTGAGATGGCGGCAACCGAGCAAATGCTCGACATCGCACTCAAGATCAAACCGCACGCCGCCTGTCTCGTGCCGGAGCAACGCACAGAGCGGACGACCGAAGGCGGGCTCAACGTGCTTGGCGGGCATAATCACCTAAAACCCTTTGTCTCTGAATTGGCCCGCGCCGGAATAAGGGTCTCGCTTTTTATCGAGCCCGCAATCGAAACAATCGAAGCCGCAGCGACGATTGGAGCCCCCGTGGTTGAACTGCATACCGGCGCCTGGTGCAACGCCCTCGCGCTTGGGGAAGCGGAGAAAGCGCGGCACGAATTTGCGCGGCTCGAAGCCGGTGCCGCGCATGCCCAAAGGCTCGGGATCGAATGCCACGCCGGCCACGGACTCGATTTTGATTCCGCGCGCGAAATCGCTAAGTTGCCGCAAGTCGTCGAACTGAATATCGGCCACTTTCTGATCGGCGAAGCGGTCTTCATCGGTCTTGCCGCCGCAATCTCGAAAATGCGCGCAGCTATGGACGAGGGACGCCGTCTTGCCCTGGCGTGCCCGGCAAGGCAAGACGGATGATTATCGGTTTTGGAAACGACCTTTGCGACATCAGGCGCATCGAACAGGGCCTGGCGCGCTTTGGCGAGCGTTTTGTCCGGCGCTGCTTTACCGAGATCGAGCGGGCGAAGTCGGACGGCCGCGCCTGCCGCGCCGCCTCCTATGCAAAGCGTTTTGCCGCCAAGGAAGCCTGCGCCAAGGCGCTTGGCACCGGGCTAGGCTTTGGCGTTAGCTGGCGCGACATGGGCGTCGTCAATCTTCCCTCCGGCAAGCCCACGTTGCATTTGACGGGCGGCGCAGCGGCGCGGCTTGCCGCCCTCACTCCTAAGGGGCATGAAGTCTTTATTCACCTGACGCTGAGCGACGAATATCCGCTCGCCCAGGCGCAAGTGATCATCGAGGCGGTCGCGGTTGCGGGAGCCATGGACACGGCGCAGGTTGGCGACTTGGTTTGATGACGGCTCTCTCAGCGCCAGCTTCAAGGCGCTTCACCCGACGATCTCGATGCCCGAAAACCATTGCGCGATTTCGGCCGCGGCAGTCCCCCGGCCATCCGACCCATGCGCCGAATTCTCGCCGATCGACAGCCCGAACTCTCTCCGGATCGTACCTGGAGCTGCCGTTTGCGGATCGATCGTGCCGAGCACGTCGCGGTACCTTGCGATTGCGTTCTCGCCTTCGAGCACCTGCACGACGACCGGGCCGGACGTCATTCTTATTATGACGTCTGGGAAAAAAGGGCTCTGGCGATGCACGGCGTAAAATGTTTCGGCCTGCTCGCGTGTCATTAAGACGCGCTTTTGCGCGACAATGCGCAGCCCTCTCTTCTCTATCAAAGCATTGATTGCCCCGGTCAGATTGCGCCTTGTGGCGTCCGGCTTCAAAATGGATAAAGTGCGTTCGATTGCCATTGCGTTCCTAATTTTATGGGAAAAAGTCGCAGACGGCGCCGCTTATAGAGCAACGCTCAGGCTTTTCAAGCCGCGCCATCACAGAACTTGGGCACTGTTTCCGGCATAAACGGCAATATCGGATGCGCCGGTTTGCCTGAACTTTTCCGGTAAATGCCTTAAGATTGGCTTCAGTCTTACTGCCGCCAAGCTTTGCCATATCTGCGTTGTTCGGAATGGTGGCGTCGAAACCGATCGCCCAGTCCAAGCTTCATCAGCAAGGATTGCTTAATTTAACCGATTTGCGGCGCAAGTCTTGCCTTGCAGCATCAGCCGGTATTTGGCTTTCATTGTTGCGCGCCGATGACAAAATGCCGTCTCAATATGTTGATAGTTCTTACGATCAGCTACGGCCGCGCTTGACTATAAGTCCGTAAGGCCTAGCCTCCACCGTGGCTTTTAGGGACTAATCGATGAGTTGCTTTGCAGAGGACACGGCTTGATTGAGCCAAAGCATTGCTGGGCGCCCGTTCAACAACGACGTTAACGATGATTTAAAAAAGCGCGCAGCTCTGCAGTTTGAAATTAAGCACTTAGGCTGTAAAGTAGACTTTGGTTAACAGTTCCGGCGGGGTGCGCCCCCGCGCGTATTTGCGGGGCAGCGTTGGTTGCCTGCAAAAAGTTTGCTTGAGAGGCGTGTGATGCCCAGTCCTAACAAAGCTCAAGATGCCGCTGCCGCGGCGCTACTGGCGATCGAAGAGGCTCTGAATTTGCGCTCCGGCGCGGACAGCGCCAAAAGCGCCGAGACGAGCTCTGGGGCTGCAAGCGCGAATAGAGCGAGGGGAAGGGCGAGGGGTGAGCGTGAGACTGCGGCATCGAACGCAGACACGTTAAGGCAAAGCCGGGAGCGCGACTCCGCCGGTCCATTGGATCCAAGGCCAACGGCAATTGACGAGGAGCGCTTGTTTGGTTCGCGTATGGAGAACCGCACCGAGGCAGTTGCAGATCTAGACCAGGCAGGACGATCGGCGCCGGGTTCGCCGGCGGTGCGGCCGGCAAATGATGACCGCAGGTCAGCCGGAGAGATCCTAAGTTCGTTGCAGAGCCGCCAGGAAAAGATTCCGGCGGCTCTCGTCGCTGTCTGCTCAGTCCTATGGTTTGTCCTTTCCGCCAGCTACGTCGTCGCCAATCGCGCGACCTTGTTCGATCTGCCGGTTGGGGCTCTCTTGCCGCAAACCGCGCTTTATCTCATGGCGATCGTCGGCCCCGTCGTCTTTCTTGCCCTGTCAGTGGCGCTGCTTCGCCGGGGTCAGGATATGCGGCTTGCCGCGAGGTCGATGACCGATGTCGCGATCCGCCTTGCCGAGCCTGAAACCATAGCCACCGAGCAAATCGTCACTCTTTCGCAGGCCATCCGGCGCGAGGTTGCGTCGATGGGAGATGGGATTGAACGGGCGCTTGCAAGAACAAGCGAGCTCGAGACCCTCGTCAGATCCGAAGTCTCCAATCTGGAACGATCCTATGCCGACAATGAGCGCCGCATTCGCGCCTTGGTCGACGAATTGGCGGGCGAGCGGGAATCGATTCTGACCAATGCCGATCGCGTGCGGGGGGTGATCGCGCTTGCGCAAGAAAATGTCACCCGAGATCTTTCCGGCGCGTCGGCGCGATTTGCGGAAAGCGTTGGGGAAGCAGCGGGCCGCGTCACTGCGGCGCTCAGTTCGAAAGGAGAGGACATCAGATCGACGCTTGCCCAGGGGAAGGAGGAACTTGTCAGCCAGCTGACCGCGCACGGAACAGATCTCGTCAAGCGTCTTGTTGAGTCCGAGCAGCAGGCCACAGCGAGCCTCACCGGCACGGGCGAGGGGATAACAAAGATGCTCGCCGACCGGGTCACGGAACTCGACCGGTGTCTTACAACGGCCCGGGAGACGCTTGCCGCCGATCTAGACATGCGGGCGGATGCGCTCACGCAACGGCTCGATGCCACGGGCGCGCGGATCGCCGATGCGGTGTGTTCGCGCAGCGATGATCTTGCGGTTCACTTGAGCGAAAGCTGCGACCGGCTGCATGAGGTCGTTGCGGTTCAGGGCATTGCCTTGTCGGATAATCTTGCCGGGATGGGCGAACGCATCGGATCATTGATTGCCGGGCGGACCGCGGAGGCGCAAAGGACGTTTGACCAGTCGACGCAGCTCCTGTCCTCGTTGCTCGAGGAGAGCCAGACGAGGTTATATGACCAGTTCGAACAACACGGCGCAGAGCTCCACACGCGTTTCGCTGCGGCCGTGGATGCAACGGCTGCCGAGCTTTCGGCCCATAATGAAGCGGTTCATCAGCGGCTCTCGGACGCGGTGGCCGGCACGCTTGCCGCATTGACGAGCGATTCACGGCAGTTGCATGATCGGTTGGCGGCGACGGTGCAGGAGACTGCGGAGTTGCTCACGCATCATGCGACTGATTTGAACGAGCGGCTCGACACGACGGCGCATGTCACAGTTTCCGCGCTCACCGCTCAAACTGCGGCACTGCAAGAGCGGCTTTCCACAGTGAGCGCCGAGACCCTCGGTGCTTTGTCGGCCCATTGGGATGAGATGGGCGAAAAGCTGGAGGCAACCGCGCAGCGTTCTATCTCGACACTTGCCGGCGCCACCGAAGCCCTCGACGCAAGGCTGAATACGACTCTCGGCGCCACCCTAGATGTGCTGTCGAAACATTCGGACGCGATGAGCGAACGGCTTGAGACGACCGCGCTCGGCTCTGCAACGGCGTTCACGAACCAGACCGAGTCGCTTCTCGCGCGGCTGAACTCAACCGTTGGCGAAACCCTTGATGCCCTTTCAAGCCACGCCCGCGAGATGAGCACAAGGCTTGACTCCGTTGCGACGCAGTCGGCCGGGGCTCTGACCGGACACACGGAGTCGTTGCAGTCGCGCCTCTCCGCGACCGTAGGTGAGACGCTTAGAGCCCTGACGAATTATTCGGGGCAAATGGGCGAGCGGCTGGCAGCGGTGTCGCAGCAATCCGCCGCGGAGTTTGAAAGCCGCACCGAATCCCTGCATCAGCGCCTTAGCACGACGCTTGACGCAACCCTCGGGGCAATAACCAGACAGGCGAACGAGATTAGCGAGCGTCTCGCGGCGGCTGCGGATGGCGCCGCTGCTGCCTTTGCGAATAATACCGGATTGCTGCGGGAGAATTTTGACGCCACGGCACAGCAGGCGGTCACCTCGATAGGTTATCAAGCCAATGATCTGAATGAGAGATTCGCCGAAACCGCGAATGAGGCAATCACTGCGATTGCAACGCATGGCGACCGAATTAATGAAACGCTTGCTGGAAGGCTCTCGATATTCGAAGAGAGCGTCATCGGGCAAGGCGGGGCGCTCGCCACCAGCATTGACGAGCACGCGGAACGGATTAGCGCAAGTCTCGCTGAGCGCCTGGGCGCGCTCGAAAGCGTTCTCACCCTCCAAGGCGGCGCGCTCGACGAAAAGCTTGCACGGAGGGCGCAGGAAGCCGCCACAACGCTCGAGGGCTACATCCAAGCCTTTGAATCGCGGACGCAAACCAGGATCACGGAGGTAACCGAAACGCTTGATGAACTCATCTTGCGCGTGAACCAAGGCCTTGAATCGCGGGCGCGCCTTTTCGGCGAGTCTTTGGCAGAAAGGGCTCTCGACATCGCCAAAGTGCTTGGTGAAGGTGGCGGGGATGTGATTCGCGCGCTGCACGAAGAGGCACAGGAAATTAGCGCAACAATGGCGGCGCGCGCGGATGCGATTGCCGAAGCCATCTCTGCGAAGGCGCAAGAGGTCAATGTGCTGCTTGGCAGCCGGGCTGACGAAGTTGCCGCCAGTTGGGATGGCCGGGTCGCGCTATTCGAAGAGCGCGTCGTCGGCCGCCTTGGCACATATTCCGGCGAGTTCGATGAGACCGGCCGGCTCATCGCCGACTCGCTTGCCGCGCGGACAAAGGAGCTTGATCAGACGCTTGCTCTTCATGCGGGCAATATTAACGCCGCTCTCGATCGCGAAGCTGGGCAGATCGGACAGCTGCTCGCAGGGCGTGCCGAGGAAATACGCGAGGCAGTCGCCCAGGCCGTTGAGGATCTCGACACCACGCTGGCCGGCCGGGCGGAGCAAATCGGCGAGGGGCTCGCAGAGCGCGTCAACCAAATTAGCTTTGCCTTGGCAGGCCGGCTCGGCGAAATCGAAGGCACGCTTGGAGAGCGGGGCCGTGCGTTGCATCAGGCGCTGGCCGCGCGTTCAACCGACTTGCGCGAGCTTTTTGAGACCCACGGCAAACAACTCATCGATACGCTCACCGCAAGAGCCAATGAGATTAGCCACGAACTGACAAATCTCAGCCAATTTGTCACCAGGACGATTGATGGCGGCGGAACTGCCATTGTCCAGCAGCTCGGAGAAAAGCAGAATGAGCTCACTGCGGCGATCGAGCATGCGAGCCAGCGCTTGCGGTCGACAATCGACACCGACGCCGCCGCCGCAGTTACAGCGCTTGTCGAAACAAACGACAGGTTACGGAGCGGAATGGCCGAGATCGTCGGCCGTCTCGCCGACAACAGCGCAGACCTGCAAAGGGCGATGAGCGCAACGGGCACCGAATTCGCGGCGGCCGAGGAATCACTCAGCCATCGCATGGACGATTTCCGCGTTGCCCTTACCAATGTCGCCGGCGAGATCGGCCAGTTCAATCAATCCACCCGGGCGACGCTGGATAAGGCAGGCAGCCTCGCCGAAACGATTGGCCGGCATCGGGAAAGCCTCGCTGCATCGGCGAATGAGCTCCTGCGAGAGCAGGGAGAGCTCGACGAGATGCTCGGCAGGCGGCGCGACGCCATCGAGACGCTCCTCAACGGTACGAAGCTGCGCCGCGATGATTTGGAAGATCTCGTGCATGCCTTTGCGGCGCGGATCGAAGACTTGTTTGCGAAAGCGGAGGCGCGGGCGCGCGACATCGGAGCCATGCTGGCTGAGATGTCAAGGGCATCCGGCCGTGAGATCGAGAGCGAGTTCGCCGGCATCCACACCAGTATTGGCGAGGAGCGGGAGCGCACGGCGGCCGAGCTGCGCGCCGTATGCGAGCAGGCAAAGGCGGAAAGCGAAAGCCATTTTGTGTCAACCGCGCAGCGGTTCCAATCTGCGGCCGCAGAATTACGCGACATGTCGCACGAGGTGCAGCGCGAGCTGGAGGAGACGCGCGAAGCCTTGCGCCGCGGCGCTGCGGATTTACCAAGAGAGACGACTCAGCAGGCGGCTGCCATGCGCCGTGTCGTCGCCGATCAGATCAAGGCGCTCGAGGAACTGAGCGAAATCGTGGCGCGTTCCGGCCGCGCCCATGATGTATCTCAACCGCTGTCGGCCGGCGCAGAAGGGACTGCCACAGCTTACGAAATGCCTCTCCGGCGCGCGGAATCCGCTCGTGCGGCGGAACAGCGCCGCCTGGCGGCGCAGGCGCCGCGCCCGGCTGCCGGACCCCCCAATGGCAAAACCTCCGAGCGCGGGGGCTGGATTACCGATCTCCTGGCGCGCGTGGACAACGGGGAGCGTAAAATATCCGAAGGTCCGGCGGTGAAGCCCGCGCAACCGCCCCAGCGGCTGGACGCGATCTCGCTTGATATCACAAGGATGATTGATCATTCGGCTGCCGCCGACGCCTGGGAGCGGTACCGGCGCGGCGAAGCCAACGCTTTCTCGCGGCAAATCTATGTCGGCCGCGGCCCCCAGGCCTTCGATGAGATTCGCAGGCGCTACCGGCTCGATCCAGAATTCCATGCCACCGTCGACCGTTATGTGCACGAGTTCGACCGGTTGTTGGCGGAACTCGGGCAGGATGAGGCGAACGAGGCGGTCGCAAAAACCTACCTCTTGTCTGAGACCGGGAAGGTTTACACTTTGCTTGCCCATGCATCGGGCAAGCTGCCATGAAACGGCGCCGCGCGTAGGGGCGTGCGCTTCGAGGCGCGATTGCGGCGCGCCGGATGGCCGCGGGCGCGATTGCCAGCCGGCCTGTAAGCCGGGTTCTGTAAGGCGCGCCGAATTGCGCGCGTGATGGCCATTCCTCTCGGCCGGCCGTCGCCGGCCGGCTCAAGCAACCAACCCGGGCAACG
>JBPYDY010000341.1:0-2769 GCA_051986155.1 Methylocella sp. | reverse complement strand
GAAAAACCTGCCCCATTAGCCGCCTCCTATCCTGAATTTCGAACACGCCAATGTTCTATCTTGGCTTCGGGCGGTCCCACACCGATGGCTTTTCCCGAGCTGATTACGTACCACAGATTCCTGATTATCGCTACCACATTGAGGCTATGCGACGGCGGGAGACGAACGGACAGGCTTGGCACGGGTTGAAACTGAATCAGCGTCGATGAGATCACCGCTCATGGGCGGCTCCGGCACCCAGTCCACCTACGCCAGCCCGCGCTAGCTTCGAGGCCTATGCATGATCGATGGCGTGATTGAAGGAAGGGTATTTTTTGAGCGTTGCACTGCAAAGCTCGCAGTGACGATTTCCCCCTCTAACGCGAAACCGGCGTAACTCCGAATGGCCGCGCAGCCAGGCCGCATGCTTCCACGCTTTCCACACCGGGCTTCGTCCATTTCAACGCGGGGTTACGAGCTGCGCGCGTCTCGTCGAGCCGGCGCCGGGGCGCATGATAAGGCGCGCCGATAAAGCGCTCGGTTTCCCCGCGCTGTGCCGCAAAAACGAGATCACGCAGCGCGGCGATGAACAGATCGAGCGAGGCCTTCGATTCCGTCTCGGTTGGCTCGATCAGCATCGCTCCATGCGCGACCAAAGGAAAGTAAATCGTCATCGGATGAAACCCTTCGTCGATCATCGCCTTGGCCAAATCGAGCGTCGTGAGACCCAGGGGCTTCAGCCATGTATCGTCGAACAAAGCCTCATGCATGCAGGGTCTGTCGCCAAAAGGCTGCGACATGAGGTCCTTGAGGCAGGCGCGGACATAATTGGCGTTGAGTACGGCGTCCTCGGCCGCTTGGCGAAGGCCATCGGCGCCATGCGAAAGCATATAGGCGAGCGCGCGCACAAACATGCCCATCTGGCCGTGGAACGCGGCGATCCGGTCCAGGGAATTTGGCGCCTCGCCTGCATGCTCGATCAGGCGAAAGCCCGTCTCGTCCCGGCGCAGGAAAGGCACAGGCGCGAAAGGCGCAAGCGTTGCGGAAAGCGCAACCGGCCCAGCACCCGGCCCTCCGCCGCCGTGTGGCGTCGAAAAGGTCTTGTGCAGATTGATATGCATCGCATCGACACCGAGATCGCCGGGCCGCACCTTGCCCATGATGGCGTTGAAATTGGCGCCGTCGCAATAAAAATAGGCCCCGGCCGCATGAACCAAACCGGCGATTTCGACGACGTCTTTCTCGAATAACCCGCAGGTGTTGGGATTGGTCAGCATGATGGCGGCAACATCCGGCCCAAGCCTTTTTGCGACCTCCGCCGGATCGAGCGTGCCGTCCGCGCGCGCAGGCACCGGGCGCACCGCAAATCCTGCGCCGATCGCGGAGGCGGGATTTGTCCCATGCGCCGACTCCGGCACGAGGATGGTGTTGCGGGACTGCGCTTCCCCCTTGGCGGCAATGGCGGCTTTGATCGCCATCAACCCGCAGGCCTCCCCCTGCGCTCCCGCCCTTGGCGGCAAGGCGACGGCGTCCATCCCGGTCAAGATCATCAACCAGCGAGCAAGCTCGGCAAGGAGCTCCAACGCGCCCTGCACGGTCGATTGCGGCTGCAGAGGATGGATATCGGCAAAGCCCGGCAGGCGCGCCAGCTTCTCATTGAGGCGCGGATTATGCTTCATGGTGCAAGAGCCGAGCGGATAGATTCCGGCATCGATGGCGTAGTTTTGCCGCGACAATCGCACGTAATGGCGCATCGTCTCCGGCTCGCTCAAGCCCGGAAGCCCTGGGGCCTCGCGGCGCTCAAGCGCGCCAAGCCGATGCTTGAACGGCAAGGGCTCATCGAGATCGACACCGGTATTCTCCGGGCGGCCGAGCTCGAAGATCAGCCCTTCCTCGATTTCGAGGCCGCGGTTGCCGGTGAAAGTTTTGATCTTATGCGCCTCGGCGACTCCGGCTTTGAGCGCCGGCTCCTTGCTCATCAGCATGACAGCGCTCCCTTCAGAGTTTTCACAAAGGCCGCGCGATCGGCGTCCGTGTTGACTTCGGTCGAAGTGGTAAGAATGAGATCGTCGAGGCCCTTGCCCGGCAAGAGCCGCGAGACGGGAACGCCGCCAATGACACCTTCCTCGGCCATCCGCTCAATGACGAGCGCCGCGTCGCCCGCTATTCTGATCGTGAATTCGTTGAAAAATGTCTCGTTGATAACTTCGGCGGCTTTTATATCCGCAAGCCGGTTTGCGAGGTTAACCGCATTGGCGTGATTGATGCGGGCAAGCCGCCGCAGCCCGGCGTCGCCGAGCAGGGTCATATGGATGGTGAATGCCAGACTCGCGAGACCCGCATTGGTGCAGATGTTTGAGGTCGCCTTTTCGCGCCTGATGTGCTGCTCGCGCGTCGAAAGCGTCAAAACAAAGCTGCGGCGCCCCAGGGCGTCGACCGTCTCGCCCACAAGGCGGCCCGGCATTTGGCGCAGATATTTTTCCCGGGCAGCGAAAAGCCCGACGAATGGACCGCCAAAATTTAAGCGGTTGCCGATCGACTGCCCTTCGCCGGCAACAATATCGGCGCCCATCGCGCCCGGCGGCTCAACGAGCCCGAGCGACACAACCTCGGTGAAAACCGCGACAAGCAGAGCGCCCTTGCTATGGCAGAGCTGGGCGATCTCCGAAAGGCCGCGGAGATTGCCGAAGAGATCCGGGCTCTGTACGACAACGCAAGCCGTATCGCCATTGATGAGCGCGCCAAACTTCTCAGACGCAAAGACGTCTGGCGGGAGCACGACGGCATCTT